>JANOZA010000273.1:0-6474 GCA_031429155.1 Verrucomicrobiota bacterium
CGGGACAGGTCTGCGCGGACTCGGTCGGACACCGCATCTACTCCGGCATCGGCGGGCAAATGGATTTCCTGCGCGGCGCAGCGCTGTCGCACGGAGGCAAGCCGATCCTCGCGTTTCCCTCCACGGCGAAAGGCGGCGCGATCTCGCGCATCACCTACGAACTCGCACCCGGCGCGGGCGTGGTGACGAGCCGCGGCCATGTCCACTGGGTCGTCACGGAATACGGCGCAGTGAATCTCCACGGGCTCAGCCTGCAGCGGCGCGCGGAGGCACTGATCAGCCTCGCGCATCCGGAATTCCGTGCGGAACTGCGGCGGCAATGGGCCGCGCCGGTCAGCGGTTGATCATCCCTGCGGCCAGACGGCACCCTCGCGGATCCACTTCTGGAGAATCTTTGTCTCTTCCGGCGTCATGCGGCTGCCCACCGGCGGCATGGTTTTCACCGGCGCATGGGTGAGGCTGAGATTCCCTACGATCAAACTCTTCTCAGGATGGTCCGGCACGATGCGGTCCCCATACGGGCCGCGCGACATGACGGAGGCACGGCTCGTGAGATTCACCAGATGCGGCATCTGCTTTCCATCATGACAGGGCAGGCAGTTCTGAGCGAACAGCGGACGGATATGCGCCTCAAACTGCACAGGACCGTTGAGCGCCTGACGCATGGCAGCTTCACTGAGAACTGCCGGACCGACCGGCGAAGTTTCAGGGCCCTCATCCGGGGTGTGACGGCAGGACGTGAAGCAGGCGGCAGCAAGTGTGATGAAAAGGAATCCGGTAAGTCTCATGCCGCCGCTCATAGCCACAATCGGCGAACGCGCCAGGCCGGACTGCATCAGAACGACACTCTCACTTTCAGCGATCCGGTGACGACATCGTGGTCCTTGTTGGAGGTATTGCCGCTGCTGGAATAGTCCACGCCGAGAATGAGCGAGGTGCTCTCGTTCAGATAGGCCGTAACGCCTGCACCCGCGAGCGCCTCGGCGCGATCAGCTTCGAATTCATACGCCACGCCGCCATAAACGAAGCCGCTCCAGCGAGCGCCGAACTGCTTCGATGCGGTCAGCACGAGACCGTGGCGATTGATGCGGTCATCAATGAGGATGTCGCCGGGATCGTCCTCACGTCTTGCAAGGGAGTGCAATTTTTCCAGCAGACTGTCGGCGAGGTGGTGACGGTTGAAGTGCTGAACTTCTGCGAAATAGCCGACCGTCAGCGCAGGGCGCAGACCGCTTTCCTCCAGCAGGGTGTAGGCGATCCGGAAGTCGAGATCAATGCCATCGCCAAGGTCCGCGCCGTCAATTTCCACGCGACGCCAGCCGAGTGTGGCGTCCACATACCAGCGCTCGGCGAGCCGGCGGTGGACGTTGAAAGTGATGGCATCCTGGGTGCCGCCGAGGGCAAGGAGACGCAGGCTGTCTGTTGCGCGCTCGTTGGCGCGGAAACGAAGCTCCCAGCCCGCTCCGGGCAGTTCATATCGCCCAATCGCTGCGCCAAACATCGCGCCCTGATCGCCACCGCCGGCGGTCACTTCGCCATAAAAGCCGCGCTTAGTCAGACGACGCCAGGCCATCTCAGCCTGATAACGGTCGGCATCGTCCTGGGTGATGAGCTTTTGATGTCCGAGTCCTAGTTCATCCCAGATGCCGCGGAGGAAAAGGATGTTCCGGCCATCACCGAAAACACCGGAGCTGAGTTCGATGCCGGTCGTCCACAGATCGCCTTCGTGCTGATGACTGCCGGTGACGCTCTGCGTCATTGTGGGCCGGACGCGCGCCAGCATTTCGCGGCTCATGCGCGCGGAGCGATACTGCTCAGTCTTGCCCAGGTTCGCATCGGATTCCACCGCATGGTAGTCGGCGGCAGCCGGTCCCCATGCGCCTGTATTTGATTCCCTCTCCGCCAGCGCCATGCGGGCCTCGGCCATCGTGCGGCTGTTCCATCCGGTAGCGGCGACTTTGTTCAAAAGCGCGCGCGCCTCATCGTAATGGCCCTCTTTGGTGAGGACGGCCACCTTCAATGCGAGAACGTCAGGGTGACTGGCGTCGCTTTGCAAATCCGCCAGCGCCTTGCGGGCCGCTGCGGCATCGTTGGTGCGCACGGCCTGCTCGCCGGCGATGAGTTTCCGGTCGCGCCCCATGGCCTGCGAACGCTGCCGTGCCGCCGTCTGCTGCTCCGCTCCGTAGCGCTTGTCCTCCACGACAACGGCATAGGCGATGCCGGCATCCTGGAACATCCGCGCCGCCGCGAACGCATCCGCCAGCGCCAACTGGTGAGGGAAGAACTCCGCATAATCCAGCTTCAATCCCATGAGCCAGTCCACCGCCTCCCGCGCCCGTCCCGACTGACACAACGCCCCCGCTTTGGCCGCGATGGCCCGGGAATCGTGCGGATCTTTGCGCAGTCCTTTGTCAGCGGCTTTAAGCGTGGCAGCGGTGCGTTCCCGGCTGGCTAATGAATCATCGCCGAACAACACCGCGTCCGGCACCGGCTCGGCCTTGCGAACAGTTTGAGAATGCGCCGGAGCCGTCACGAGCAGGAACGGCAAAGCGCCGAGCGTCAGCAGAGGGCGACGCGCAGACCGGATGGGGAGAGGGGGGAAGTTCAAGCTGAACAACGAAGGCTGCGGTCGGCAGTCATGCCTGTAGCCGGAAAGCCGGATTTGTCGAATTGGAAATCAGGGGGGCCTGATCCCGGAAAAGCCGTTCCGGCATTCGTGGGGAGCTACTTCTTTTTCTCCAGGGCTTCGAGTTTCTTCTCCAGCTCCTCAGTCTTGCGCTGAAGGGCTTCCACTTTCTTCCATGCCTCAATGGTCTGGACCGGAGTGGACTGGAGGGCTTGGATTTTGCCGATGGCTTCAGCGGCAGCGGGCGAGGACGGGTTGTTTTTCTGGCTGGCGAGGGCGCTGAGCGAAGGGATGGCACGGAGGTCGCCGAGTTCACCAAGGGCTCCGGCGGCGGCACTGCGGACGCCTTTGTGCGGGAACGTGAGATAGCCGGTGAGGAAGGGCTGGATGCTCAGGTCTTTGTTGCCCCGGGAGAGGGTGCCGATGGCTGTGAGGGCGGTTCCAAGTTCGCGGGCGGGGAAGCCGCCGGCTTTCACCGCTGCAAGGATGGCGGGGACGGCGTCCTGGCGGTTTTGCTGCCGCAGGGAGTGGATGGCGGCGGCGGCAATCATGCCCTGATAAGAGGCGCGCTGGAGATAAGGCACGATGTCCTCCTGGGGCCATGCGGCAAAACTTCTGACGATGCTGGCGACGATCATGGGGTTCTTTTCGTCTGCGGCCATTTTCACCAAAGCGGCGTGGGCATCGGGATGCAGGATGGAGGCGAGCGCATCGGCAACGGCCTTGCGGACGCGTTCGTCGGGCTGCTCGATGAGGGAGATAAGCGCGACGCGCGCGGCGGCAGACGGGATTTGCTGAAGGGCCTCGACGGCTTCCGTCTTGATGGCGTGATGCGGATCGGCGGCGATGATTTCCGTGAGGCGCTTCACCGTGGCGTCGTCCTTCTTCTTGCCTAACTGCTGCACGGCGAGCATGCGCCCGATGATGTCGGACTTGATCTGGGACTCCAGCATCTCGCCGGGCGGGCCGAAGTTGATCTTCGCCAGCACGGTTAGGTTCGGATCCACGCGGAGGAGCAGCGGCTGGGTCGGCAGCGGGAAGGAGAAATCCTCCTGAGCCTTGCTCACGGCGGCAGTGAAGTCCTGCGCCGTTTCCTTGCCGTCGGCACCCTTCACGGTGAATCGCAGGGGCAGCGGCACACTGAAAAGGAGCACTTTCTCGTCCACTTTCTGGGTCTGCTTCACCGTGACGCGCGCCATTTTCGTTTCGGCATTCCATGCATACTCGATTCCCAGTTCCGGCACTCCGCCGTGGTGGACCCACTGGTCGAAGAACTGATCGAACGACCGTCCGCTGACCGCCTCCATCACTTCCTGAAGTTCGTCGCTGGTGACGTTGGTGTCTCGGTGGCGACGGATGTATTCGGTGATGGCTTTGCGGTAAAGCTCCGGGCCGAGCTGACTGCGCAGCATGTGGAGGACCCACGCGCCTTTCGGATACGCGCGACTGTCGAACTGCTCCATCGGCTCGCTGTAGTCGCGCCACACGATGGGGCGCACATCGTTCGAGCCGATCACTCTCTGAGCTTCGTGCCAGAGGCTGAGCATCATGCCGTCGCGGCCGTTCTTCTGCTCCTCGTAGAGCACGGTGTAATAGCTGGCGAAGCCCTCGTTGAGCCAAAGGTGCGACCAGTCGCGGCAGGTGAGGAGATCGCCGAACCACTGGTGGGCGAGTTCGTGGGCGTCGAGCCGGTGGATGCTGTCGAGCTCGCCAACCTCCGCGGGAAAGAGCGCCGCAGCGGCATTGAAAGTGCAACTCGTGTTCTCCATGCCGCCGGCCAGGAAATCGAGGCAGTAGGTGACGTAATACTTGTCCCACGGAAACGGTGTCGCGGTTTCCTGCTCGAAGAATTTCAGGATCGCAGCGGTGTCGCGGAAGGCGAGGGCGGCCTGGTCTTTCTCCGACGGCGGCACCAGCAGGGCCAGCGGCGTCTTGCCGGCCTGCGCATCAATCCGGTGAAAGTAACCGGCGGCGAGAGCGATGAGGTAATTCACATGCGGCTGGTCCTGCTTCCAGTGCCAGCGCATAAGCGGACCGTCCTTATCGCGCTCGCGGGAGACGAGTTTGCCGTTGGAGACGACCTCCATGCCGTCCGGCACGTGGCACACGATCTCGCTGGTGAAGCGGTCGTTCGGATAATCATAGCAGGGGAACCAGAAGCGGTGGAACTCGGCCTCTCCCTGGCTCCACACCTGAGTGTCGCCTTTCTGGTAGCCCTGCTCCGGAGTGCGGAAGTAGAGACCGTTCTCCGGCTGGCAATGATACCGCACCGTGACGGCGGCCTCTGCGCCGGGTGCGAGGGGTTCCGCGAAAGTGATGATGAGCTTGTCCTTTGTCGTCTGATGCTCCGCGACCGTCACGCCCGCGGCACCGACGGCATCAATGCTGATGTCCACCGCATCGAGTTCCAGCTTCGTGAGCGGCTGCGCGTTCGCGAGGAAGGTAATCGTCACTTCGCCAGCGACGGAGCGCCGAGTGAAGTCCGGGGTCACGTCGAGCGCGAGGTGTTTGATATCCGCGCGGCGGTCGCGGGCATACTTGCGGCCAGCGATGGGATTCAGACCCGGCGGCATGAGCAATTCCTTGCCGCAGCGGCCGATGTAGTCGGTTTCAGCAAGGGCTGTGAGTGGCAAAAGAAAGAGAAGGAAGTAGCGCATGATGCCGCCCCCCGTAGCGCATCCTGGAACAATGCTCAAAAAAAAACGGCTGACTCCCGCGAAGGAGTCAGCCGCGAACAGGAGAGGAATCTCCCGCAGAGCTTACTTGGCCGGAATGACGACCGGCGTGGAAGCTGGAACGCTGGCCTGCTGGGAAGGCTTGCTGGCGCAGGCACCGAGGCCGAGAGCGATGAGGCCGAGGGAGATCACTTTGATGAGTTTCATAGGTAGCGGTTTGTTGGTATGGTTTGTTGGTGCGAAGCGACCACGGCACAGTGCCGGGAGTATTCGCAGGCCGGACGAGTGCCATACGAGCCCTGCCCCGCAAGAGAAAACTCGGTCAAAATGCTGCTTTTTTGGCATCAGGAGGATGAAGGAAACGGTGACGCCGCCCCGGTGGGGCAATCCAACGAGCCTGACGCCACAGTTTCATTGACGCCCGCCGCCCGGACCCGGTAGTGTGCAGCCATGCATTTCCGGCCCATCGCCTTCCTGATTCTCATGCTCTGCACCGTTTCCGCCGCGCCGCCGGTGGCGGTGGATGATGCCTTCACCACGACAGAGGATACCGCCGTCGTGCGGACTGCGTCCGATGGATTGCGCGCCAATGACACCGCAGGCACGGCGACGGACCCCGCAGCGGGGCTGGCGACCTCGCCGGCTCACGGGACGCTGACGCTGTCGCCGGACGGGGCGTTCACATTCGCGCCGGCAGCGAATTATTCCGGGCCCGACAGTTTCACCTACAAAGTCTTCGGCGACCGGCCGGTGACGGCGTTCACCATTGATGAGCCAAATTCCACGCTGACCGTCGGGGCCACACTGCGCATCACCTTTCAGGGCGTGCCCAGCGTTTCGAGCGACTCCTCCACCTCCAATGTCACCGGCACGCTCGCCGCAGCCATCGGGCCGAATACCGCGCCGTTCAGTGTCGTGCGCGTCACCGACATGGACGCCGTGCTGTCGGATGCCATCAGCCTGAAACTCGGCGTCGGCTGCATTCCCATCATCAACACCTGCCTCGGCGGCGTGCAGTTCGATGCCGCCGCCAATGCTCTCTCGTTGAGCATGGACACCGCCGGCCCCACGACGACGGTGCGGGCGAACGGCGGATTCGACACTGACGGGAGCACGTTTAGTGTCGTCGGCGACGGCACGGTGAAGGGCACGGAACAACTGGAGCCGATCCTG
>JANOZA010000274.1:0-8432 GCA_031429155.1 Verrucomicrobiota bacterium
GACGGCTCCAATATTTTCTACACGGAGGCTTCCGACACGACCGGGCGTCTTGGCAAGTTTGACCTGCGCAGCAACCGCCACTCCATCGTGGCTGACATGAAGAGCGGCTGGACCTACAACGCCTCACTTCGCAGCAACAACCTCGTTTATAGCAACGGCGACCTCTACTACATTCACAAACTGACCGACGACCTCGTTCGCGTCAGTCTGAGCAATGGCGCTGTAAGCGGACAGACAAAGGTGGCTGACGTGACACTCAACGCCAAGTCTCTCGGCGACGTGGGTGGTCTCGCCATTGATGACAATGGGTACCTCTTCATCACACGCCAGGATGCTCCTCTGCTGGCCCGTTACAATATGGCCCGCCGCTCCCGTTACACGGAGTTGAATACGACAGATTCGCAACTCTCGGGCGCCGTTTTCTTCAATGGCATCCTCTACGGCACCCGCACGGCGCAGCCGGATTGCATAGCCAGCATCAACACCGCCACGGGTGCTGTGCTCGGCACTTCGCCGCAACTCTCTCCTTTGGCAAACATTCAGGATTTGGCGTGGTCCACGCCGGAGTTTGCGACGCCCAGCACGCGCTACTACGCCACGGACAGGACTCCGAATATCTACCAGGTGGATCCAGTCTCCGGCGAGACAATCGAGTTTGCTTCTGTCGCCCCCGTGACAGCCGAGGCGATCGCCTACGATCTGAACAGCGACTTCATCTACTACCTCGAAGCGCCCGGCTCCGGATTCCGTCTCGGACGCTATGATGCTGACAGCAGCACGAATACGGTGCTTGGCAGTCTCCATCAGTCCGGGTTCGTCTATGCCCCGGCGGATCAGCCGAAGTCCATGGTGTTTTATCAGGGCGCTCTCTATTACATCGCCCGGAACAGCGATGACCTCGTGAAGATCACGGTAAATGCCGCCGGCATCACCGGTCAGGTGAAGGTAACGGACCTGACCTCGAACCTGTCCAGTTGGGATGTCTCGGCGACAGCGATCAACAACTCCGGACAGATGTTCTTCCGGACCGGGGCATCACTTTACCGCTGTGACCTCACCAGAGGCGGAGCCAGCCTCGTGCAGTTGAGTTCCGGCAGCCCGTCTTACGAGAGTCTGCTCTTCAATGAGAACTCCGACGTGCTCTACGGGGCTCAGACATCCACCATCACCCGCGCAGATACGGTGAATGCAACCAACGGCACCGCCACCGCCGGCACCCTGACCGCTCCTCCTGTGAATCTCTACGAGATGACCGGCCCCAACAGCGCCCCGGCGGCGGTTTCGCCCCTCTACTATGCGGCCGTCAATACCAACAAGCTCTACACCATCAATCCAGTCTCGGCGGCCACAGCGGCTCTTGCTGGCATCGCGCCCTATAATTTCGATGTCGTCGCCTATGATCAGCCGACCGGTGTCGTCTATTACCTTGAGAACACTCACACGAGCACGAGACTGGGTAAATTCACGATTTCCACCGGCGTATTTGCCAACATCGGGCAGCTCGTGGACAAAGCCTGGGGCAGCCCCAGCATCACGCTGACGGACCGTCCGCTCCACCTGGTGGCTTATCAAGGTGCTCTGTACTTTATTCGCAAGTCCACGACCGTCTCGCAGCAGGATGACCTCATCCGGGTCAGCTTTACGACCGCAGGAGCAATCTCGACAGTCGTCAAGGCGGCGGATATCAATGGCGACGCGGCCGTTACAGACGCCACCGGTGCGACGGTGGACGACAATGGCATCATGTATTTCTCCACAGCCACCACGCTGTGCCGCTACGATCTGCGGAATCTCTCCACCTACACGGTCATCAAAGCCTCCTTCCCGCAGCACAACGGCCTGCTTTACAGCCGAGAGACCAATAACCTCTACGGCGCTCAGAATTCAGGGGTGACGAAGGTGAACTCCGTTGGCATCACCACCGGCGTCGTTGGCACCCAGACGACCACCAGCCCGAACATAAGCATCTATGATCTGGCCAGTGGCAATACCGCTCCCCCTCCACCGTGGAATGCCGTGCCATCTGTCTATGTGGCTGGCGACTTCTACCGCACCGCTGACAGTGCCTACAGTGATATCATGCGCCTTTCACCGGATGGCTCAGTGGACGAATCCTTCAATCCCGGCACGGGTGCCAATTCCGGGAGCGTCATTCGTGCTCTCACGCGAACGAGCAACGGTGGCGTAATTGTTGGAGGAGATTTCACCAGCTTCAACGGCTTCGCCCGGGTCGCTCTCGCGAGGCTCAATGGTGCCGGCTCGCTCGATACCAGCTTCCTCCCGGATATTTCGCAGGCAGCAGGCGGCACTACCGGCACGCCCTATACCATTGACTGGAGCGGACTCGGGGTCTCTCAGGATGTCACTCTGAGCGGAGCGGACACCAGCCTGGTCAACTCCTCCAGCGCCTTGCACGGCTTGTCCACTGCCGGGGGATTCAGTGGATTCGGATTCCAGACGTTCAGTAATATAGGCTCCTCCGGAGTCACCATGACGGCCTACTATTCACAGAATATGTCGGAAACCGGTGGTCAGTATGACGGTGCGCTCAATGGCCCGAACCTCTTTGGCCCGTCCGGCAGCGGCGCCAATGGAGGAGAACATCCAGACCGCCGCGTCGTCGGCCCGTGGTCGCTGCGATTCAACAACGACCAGACCGGCACCATCACGCCGGCCACAGTGGCGTTGTCCTTCTCCGAACCTGTCTTCCTCAATCAAGTCATCCTCGGTGGACTTTCCCAAGTGTCCGGAGCGGGGACGACCTTCGGTGCGAATCTGCTGCTCAACGGGGGTTTTGAAACCGGCCCGGGCTGGACAGGCACGGAGTTTTTCCCCAATACCACTCATCTGAACAAGAAGCCCTCGCGGAATAACTTCGCCGGCACCGGTATCATCAACAACTGGAACCCGGACAAGGCCTCATGGATTCAGGATGCCACCCGCGCCAGGGAGGGCAGCCGTTTCCTCTATCTCCCGCCGTCGGATCAGACGTGGAACTTCTGTGTGGGGCAGACCCTGACTGTGGGTGGCAGCGGCTCAGGCCGGGCGGTCGTCAGCGGCAGGCTCTACCGCGTCCGTTACAGCGCGGTGACGTTTAACCCGAATATGCCCACCGGAGTGGGAGCCACCCAGTCCATGCCGGCGGTGGAATACGGCTACACCACCGCCGCTGGCGGGTCCGGATTCGGAGAGTTGTTTAATATTCGCGATGACGCTTCGGGTCTGCCAGCAGGAATGACTTCGGCCAGCAACTGGGACAGCCTGAACTGGCGGCACTACACCGGCTATTTCGTGGCTCCCGCAGTCAGTTCGACCAACTACAACATGACCCTGTGGCTCTCCCTCATCAAAGCCGCCGGTGCTTCCGGCACAGCCAGCTCCACTTCCGGTATGTTGTTCGACAACCTCCGCATGGAGGAAGTGCTCACCACGGAGAACACCTTCGAACATGCTTACATTCGCGGCTACAGCACACCGGATGGCACCGGCACTCCTGTGGCCGCTGACACCTACGCGAACCTCAGCGCGCAAGCGGCTGCATTGCTCGGCTCCACCGCTGATCCGGCGACCGTTGCCGACGTGAACAACGTCCGCATGGACAATGACACCGCCAACAACGTCTATCACACTATCGGCCGAGGGGCCGAGTCGGCGAACCGTCACGGGAAAATATCCCTGAGCTATGCCGCTCAGCCGGTTCGCAGCCTGGTCATTAGTTTCTGGGCCACGGCGGATACGGAAACCGTCGGGGCGGATGTGCTGCCCCGGTTCGATGGAGCGTTGAAGGCAGCCGGTATCACCGCCTCACTGAGCAATATCAGCTTCCGCCGCGCGGCCGCGCTCCCCGGAAAAGTCTGGGCTGTGGCCGAGCAGGCGGATGGGAAGCTCATCATCGGCGGGCAGTTCACGACGGTGAACGGCGCCTCGCGCAAGAACCTCGCCCGGCTCAACGCCAATGGCACGCTGGATGCGACTTTCGATCCTGGCACCGGTCCCAACGGCGACGTGCAGACCATCGAGATCACCAGCAGTGGCCGCGTTCTCGCAGGCGGGGATTTCACCACCTGGAACGGAAGCAGCGCCGGCGCGAAGGTCGTGCTGCTCACTGCCACCGGCGCACGCGACACTTCGTGGACATCACCTGTTTCCGTGGCAGCCACTGACACGGTGAAGTGGATCAAGAGCACTTCTGCCGGCGTTTATGTGGGCGGAAAATTCAGCGCCCCGCGTAACGGAATCGCCCGCTTGAGCATGACGGGCGCAAACGACGCCGCCTTCAATCCCGGCACCGGCGCCGGCACCGCCACTGTGAATACCGGCGCGCTGCTGGATGACGGCACCATTCTCATTGGCGGCGACTTTACTGCCATCAATGCCGTGACGAGGAATCGCATCGCCAAGCTGACGGCTGCTGGCGCTGTGGATGCCACCTTTGCTCCGTCCTCTGGATTCAATTCGCTGGTCCACGCCCTGCTCCGGCTTCCCGGGTCCGGATACACTCATGCCGGCGGAACCTTCGGCACCTACAACGGCAGCACCCGGGCCGGGGTCACAGTCTTTAACTCCTCTACGGGAGCAGCGGGCACCACCACTTGGGGACCTCTTGGCATGACGGTCAACGCCATCTACAACGTGAAGTAACCGCCATTCCCATGAACGTCGCCGACCTCATCCAACCTGCCGCAGAGCCAACCGCTCCCGTCCGCCCGCGCTGGCAACGCATCGCCCTCGCATCCGGCATCGCTGCCGCGCTGGGGCTGGCAGCCGTATCCCTGCCCCGGGGATGGTTCACGGGGAGTAGCACGGTGAATGCCGCAGACGAGGCATTGCAGGCTGCTCGCCAAACGCTCACCTCATTCCTTGCCTCTGAAAGGCCGGAGGATCGGGCTGCATGGGTCAACAACGGCAACAGCCTGTTGCCGCTCATGCAGGCATACTACGCCGGTCGGGAAGTGGAGGATTTGAAGGCGGATGCCTTTCAGCCGGTGGATTGGAAATTCGAGGGCGAAAACACTTCGCTGCTGGCGCTGGAACTCCACCGTGAGCGAGGTCTGCCGCCGGTGATCGCCTGTTTCCGCGCGTCTGGAAATGGCCAGTGGCTCATGGACTGGGACGTCTGGACGCAGTCCAGTGACGGTCAATTGCGGGACTTTATCCAGCGTCCGGTGGAGGGCGAGCACACGATGCGGGTGAGGCTGACCAGTTCCGCAGGGATGGACGACTCCATGAGAGTGGAGGTCACTGACGCTCTGGGTGGGTCCGGGAAAATCTCTTTCGACATCCAGCGTCCCGACCTCGCGGCGCTTTACTCCAGAGATCTGCCGGTCGGAAGAACGCGGACGGCCACAGTGCAACTTGTGTGGCTCAATGATGGACTCACCGGCACGCTTCAGCCGGCGTTGCGGCGCCATGTCTGCTGGGGTTTTGACGGGCTCGATGGCGTGGTGCCTCCAGCGCCCGAAATCCCCTCCCGTGCTCCACAGCGCCCGCCTCGTCCCACCACGGAACCTGCTGCGGCGGAGGACGGCGCGACCGCCATCGTCCAATCAGGACTGCGTCCAACGGGTGCCGGCACGTTTACGGCTATTGCCAGCCAGCAGGGGCAAAAGAAGGAAACGATCGTTCAGAAGTAGGTTGCTGTTCGATTAGGGAATTCTGGAAATTCCGAACAATCATATAAATTCCACTAGACTTTAGTTCCTATTAAAAAGATAAGTAAGCCTTACTATGAGGCACCCGACCTTACTGATCCCCCTGTTTCTTCTTTCGGCCCTTTCCCATCCAACGAGGGCTGCGGAGACTCTGGTGGTTCCCTATAATCAGAACTGGAAGTTCGTGAACCCCATGGGCACCAATCCGGCCAATGCGGATGCGGACTTCGAGTCCACCTGGTGGCTCCCGGAGGAGCAGTTTGCCTCTGAATACGACGGCCCGTCATTTGACGTGACCTCTCCTGGCACGCCGCAGTCCGTCATTACCAACATCAACCGTGGCAACGGCCCCGGGCCGCTGGGCTATGAGAATGTGGACAACTTTACGAGCGGCAACCCTCTGCTGCTTCCCTTTGGAGGTGGTCCGGCCATTACGTCCCTTGGGACTACGCTTACCCGCCCCAACCTCAATCACCGCAAGGGCAGCTACTATCGTACTACGTTTGCTACGACTCAAGTCCTGCTGAAGCCGGTCATTCGCGCCATGATAGACGACGGCTGCGTCATTTTTATTGATGGAATCCAGGTGGCCCGGCTCAATCTGAGCCTCCCCGATAACGACTCGCTGCCCGCCTACAACACGTTCGCCTTTGGCGACGGCACCGCTCTGCAAACGCCGGAGAGTACGGAGAATACGCTCTATACCTGCGACCTCTCCATTGCCGGGAACCAAGGCACCCCTGGAGGGCTTCAGGCCAATGTCATCAATCCTGTCGCCTCTCTCCCACCGGGTCCGCACACCCTCGCCGTCTTCGTGTGCAGCTTCTCGGCGACGAACTCGGACCAGCTCATGGCGCTCCAAATGACCGCCGACGATGCCGGCATCGCCCCCGAGGTCAGCGGGATCACGCGCAACCTCAATGGCACTCCGACGAATCAGGCGGACGATACTTTTGACTTCGATGTCAGTGTAACCCCCCTGAGTGCCGGCATCCACGGGTGGACCAGCGATTCCTCCCAGCATCCTGCGGGCAATTACAGCCAAACGTACCACTTCACCGGATTTCCGGCGATGACCACGGCGACCGTCGGATTCACCGATGCGGACATCCCTTCGCTGTCGGCCACCCTTACCGTGAGCCCTCCTCCGCCGCCGCTGTGGATTGGCCGGAATGATCTTCCCGGCCAGACCGGGCCGCTCTTTTGCACGGCCGAGACTTCCGCTTTCTGGGCTCAGGCAGGCGATGAAACCATTCAGCACAACGACGGTGATGGCACTGAGCAGGAAATGCGATCCACGCTGATCACCGTTCCTGGCGGCGGTGCCCGGTTCGCCGCGATCCTTGAGTTCGAGGAGTCTTCCGCCACAGATAACTTCGAGGACAGCGACACGGTAGAAGCCCTGCTCCTGCTCGACGACGGTTTCGCAGTCACGGAAGCCAATCTCCTGCCCGTCGGGGTGGATGTGGACAGCAGTGGCAAGCTTAATGGTTACACCGGGGCGGATTACGACGACTTCCCCACTCGCGACGAGTTTAACCTCTCCGCTCTCCCTAGCGCCGCAGCGTTCACAGAAAGCCTCGCTCTTTATTATGATATCCCTCCCGGCACGGTCAGCGCCCGCCTTGTAGTCCGTGCTGCCAACGATGCCTCCACTGAAACCTTTCGCGTCCGCAATGCGCTCTTCACCACCGCCACCGGTCCGTTTGACCGGGACGGTGACACCATCCTCGACACCGACGAACTCACCGCAGGGACCGACCCCTTCGATGCCTCCTCCGGTCTGAAGGTCACCAGCGCGCTCACCCCAGGCAGCGTGCTCCTCAGTTTCCCTTCCGTCTCCGGCCGGTTCTACCGCGTCATGTCCAGCGAAGACCTCGTTACCTGGAGCCAGGAAAACAGCGGTGATATCAGCGGCGACGGGAATCTCCTCGAATACGCCGTCCCCAATCCCTCCAGCCGCAAGTTCCTCTCCCTGCAGGTCCGTCGCGGTCTCCAGACCTGGCCGTGAGAGGCCGGTGGAGCAGCGGCTTCACTCCTTCCAGGTGAATGTCTCCACGACTTCCAGGTCCGGATGCAGGCTGCGCCGGACGGGACAGCCTTTCGCCGCGGCTTCGAGCAGGCTGCGCTCGGGGTGATTCGCAGGCAGGGGAATGACGATGTCCACTTCCAACCGTGCGATGCGGCGCGGGGCTTCGGAGGTCATGTGCTTGCGGACGGTGGCAGTCATGCCGGGCATTTCCAGACCCTTCCGCCTCGCGGTGATGGCAATGGTGGTAAGCACGCACGCCGCCAGTGAAGTGCCGACGAGGTCAGTAGGCGAAAAGCGCTCGCCTTTGCCCGTGTTGTCCACAGGGGCGTCGGTTTCGATGCTGGACTGGCTGGGGCCATGAGTGGCCGTGCAGCGGAGGTCGCCGGAGTAGGTGATGTGGGCTTCGACCATGGGAGCGGGGGATGTAAGGAGGGAAGGCGGGGTGGGAAGGAGTGAAGAAGAAACAATCTCGCGACAGCGGATTAACCGGTTCTGCCTCCGTGACAAGAGCCCCGGCCAACGGTCCTCCACACCGCCTCCGGATTATCGCAGCAAACTGAAACCTCCATCGCAGGAACCGCCGCGGATGCCCGGCGTCTCCGCCATTTCCCTAGCAGCCTGTCGGACTTGAATTCCAGACCATCCAATTTCCGTTTCGGTTTTTCATTGCCGGCGGGGTTCGTGAGGCTGCGGTCCGTTTTCGGGCGGCGGCGGGGGTTTTTGGCCTGTGTCGTGGCCGGGTGGCGTTC
>JANOZA010000275.1:0-2816 GCA_031429155.1 Verrucomicrobiota bacterium
CAGAGGTGCTCGCGGGCGGTGATGGTCAGGTGCCAGCGTCCGCCTGCTTCCACGATGAAGTCATTCGCCGCGCACAGGGTGAGCAGGACATCGGCGGGGCGCGCGGCGAATCCGTAGGCCGCGCAGACTTCCTCCGGCGTCATACCTTCGGCGGAGAAGCGCGTGAAGAAGTCGAATTCCACGATGGCCGCGGTGAGCAGGTCCACGGCGTAGAGGCCGTCACGGTATTGGTAGATGCGGACGGGATTGCTGGCGGGATGGGCGGTGAGGCTGGGGTGCATGGCGGTGTTTACGGGGTCGAGTCTGACCATGCATCCCGGCAATGCTGCTGGCGGCTACCCCAAAAAGCAGTGCCCGGCGGGGCTGGGGCATCGGGCGTTGCCGGGAAAACAGGAGTCGAAAAGTGCCTCTGACGCCGTCATGGGGGGAGGACGGGAGTCAAAATGTGCCTATGACGGCGTCATCGAGGGAGGATGGGAGCCAAAAAGTGCCTATGACGGCGTCATAGGGTAAAGACGGGAGCCAAAATGTGTCGCCGACTACGGCATAGAGGGAGAACGAGAGCCAAAATGTGCCTCCGACTACGTCATAGGGTGAAAACGGGAGCCGAAAAGTGCCTATGACGGCGTCATAGGGTGAAAACGGGCGTCAAAATGTGCCTATGACTACGTCACCGGCACTTTTGGAATGGACAATAACTGAAAAACCCGGGCTTCACAGCGGGGCGGTCGTCTGCTACGGTGTGCCGAAATGATCCCCTCTGCTTTGCGGCCCGCCGCTTTCCTTTTCTTTCTCGCCGCCGGTGCGCCGGTCATGGCGGAGCCTGGTTTGAAGTCGAACTACTCGCTGCCGGATGCCGGGATGGTGCGGGCTTTTGAAACGGTGACGGAGGCGGAGGGGGTGGCGCTTTATGAAACCGGCCGGGGGCGCACGGTCGGCGCGCGGCGGGTGGTGACGCCGGAGGTGCTGGTGCGGCTGGAGAATGTGGCGCAGGCTGCGGCGGTGGCGGCGCAGAGCGGGGCATCGGCATGGCGGGCGGCGCCGGTGCTGGCGGATGCGGTGATTTTTACTTTTCCGGGCACGAAGGGCGAGGCGCTGTCGGCGGCGGAAAAGTTGCGCGGGATCAATGGCGTGCGCAGCGCGGAGCCGCTCCTGGCGCGCCAACAGAGCAGGCGTTGGACGCCGAACGATCCGTTCTTTGCCTACAATGCGGCGAACGCCGGCTACCAGTGGCATTTGAAAAACACCGGGCAGAACGGGGGCACGGCGGGCCTGGATGTGAATATCAGCGGGGTGTGGGACGCGTGGCGCGGGAGCGGCATCCGCATCGGCATCGTGGATGACGGCCTGCAGACCGCGCACCCGGATCTCGCGGCTAACTGCGACACGGTGAATGACTATGACTGGAATGGAAATGACCCCGATCCCTCTCCCTCCTCGAACGATCCGCACGGCACCTGTTGTGCGGGCGTGGCGGCGGGGCGGGGGAATAACGGCGTGGGCATTTGCGGCGCGGCACCGGAGGCGACTCTCGTGGGGATGCGGTTGATCGCCTTGCTGTCCACGGATGCCACTGAGGCCGCAGCGTTCTCCCACCGGAATGACATCATCCAGGTGAAAAGTAACAGTTGGGGGCCGGACGACGGGGGGGCTGAGACCGGCGGGCCCGGCACCCTCAGTGCCCCGGCGCTCGCCGCTGCCGCTGCCAATGGCCGGGGCGGTCGCGGGACGATCTTCGTATGGGCCGGCGGCAACGGTCTCGCGAGCGGTGATGATTCCAACTACGACGGCTATGCGAACTCCATCTACGCCATCGCGGTCAGTGCGGTCACCGACGGCGGTGTGCAGGCTAACTTTAGCGAACCGGGGGCGAATATGCTCATCACCGCACCCTCCGACGGCGGCGCGCAGGGCATCAGCACCGTGGATGTGACGGGCAGCAGCGGCTACAACTCCGGGGGCGGCGGTGATTTCACGAGTCCCGACTATACGAATGACTTTGGCGGCACCTCAGCCTCGTGCCCTGTCGCCGCCGGCGTCGTCGCGCTGTTGCTCCAGTCGAAGCCGACGCTCGGCTGGCGTGATGTGAAGGAAATCCTCATCCGCAGTTCGACGAAGAATCACGCTGCTGATGCCGGATGGCACAACAACGCGGCCGGGTTTCACTTCAACGACAAGTATGGCGCCGGCCTCATCAATGCCGGGGCCGCCATCGCGCTCGGCACGAGCTGGAGCAATCTGGCGCCGATGGTGTCGCAAACGGTGAACTCCGCGGGGTTCATCGCCATTCCCGACAACTCCGCCGTCGGGGCCGTCAAGACATTCACCTTCACCGCCTCGCCGGTCGCACGGGTCGAGCAGATCGCGCTGCATGTGGACATCATCCATTCCCGCCGCGGGCAGATGCAGGTGGAACTTACCTCGCCATCCGGCACACTGTGCAAGCTGGCCCGTCCGCGTCCGGACAACACCGCCAATCTCACCTGGACGTTCACCAGCCCGCAGTTTTGGGGCGAGACCGGGCAGGGGGTGTGGACCCTGCGAGTGAAGGACACGGTGGCCTCGAGAACCGGCACTCTCGACAGCGCCAGCCTCACCCTTTACGGCACCGCCGCCCCGCTGGTGGATGCCGATGGCGACGGCTTCACCTCTGAGGACGAGGCCTGGTTCGGCACCAGCGACTCCAATGCTGCGGCGACTCCCGCCCCGCCCATCACCCGGCCCGGCGGCATCGGCCGGGTCACATGCCCCTCCGTGGCGGGGAATTCCTACGTCGTCGAGTCCTCCACCGACCTCCTGGACTGGACGCCGGCCAC
>JANOZA010000276.1:0-1996 GCA_031429155.1 Verrucomicrobiota bacterium
CGATTTTGAAAGTGCCGCACTACCGCATCCGTCGGAAGCGTGGCGTTGCTCAGACGTTCACCGCCGAGCAGGCCGCCGCGCTCATGGAGCACATGGAAACTTACGATGGCGGCCGCTGGGTGCCGTATTTTGCGCTGTGCCTCTTTGCCGGCATCCGTCCGGGCGTGCCGTATGGTGAAATCACGAAGCTCAAGCCGGACGCGGTGAATCTCGACGATGGCGTGATTCATGTCTCCGCCGAGGTCTCGAAAGTGCGGGAGCCGCGCAAGGTGACGATCCAGCCGAATCTCGCCGCGTGGCTGCGCGCTGATTCTAATTCGCGTTCAAGTTGAGACTAATAATCCAGGGCCAGGCCGTGATACTGCGCAGGCGGGCGGGGTCCTCGGTGAGGCGGGGCAGACCCTGCACGAGCTGCTGGGTGACGCTGGGCAGATCGGCAAATACGCGGTTGGGGAACTCTTTCTCACGGAGTTCGTCCCAGACGTGCTCCTGGGGGTTTAGTTCCGGGGCGTAGGGCGGCAGGCGGAGCAGCCGGATGTTCGCTGGCACGACCAGGGCTTTGGCGACATGCGAGCTCGCGCCGTCGACCACCATCACGATGAACTCGGCGGGGTGGGCGGCGGAGACTTGGGCGAGGAATTCGCCCATATGAGCGGTATCCATCTTTGGGCAGATCATCCAGTCCATCTCCCCCTCGCACGGGCTGACGGCGGCGTAGACGTAGACAAACTCGCGCTCGTAGCCGTTGTTGACCACGGGGCGCAGCGGGGCCGGAGCCCAGCAGCGCCGGATACGGACCATGCGGCCGAAACGGGCCTCGTCCTGGAACATGAGCCGCACGCGTCGGCCCCGCACCGCTGCGGGCGTCAGGAGGGCCGCCAGGTTTTTCGGGAGTTTTTTTTCCAGTCGGCTTGAAGCGCTGGGTCGCTTTTGGGGTGACGCGTGTCGGGCGCGACTTTTCGCCAGCCGTGGCGGGCCAACAGGCGATAGACCACCGAAGCCTTGATCGGCCGGCTGAGTTGCTGGGCCAAAGCCGCGCGCAGCGGTGCCACGACCAGCATCCCGCCGGTCTTGGCCTGCTCCAGCCATGGCGCGAGGAAGGACCGCTCGGATTCTGGCGTCAGCAAAGCGTGGCGCCGGCCGCCCCAGCTGCCGCGCCCGGCTCCGGCACGGGGCGGGGTCGCGGTGCGAAAGCGCCGCTGCAGTCGGGCGGCGGTCGCGCGCCCCACCCCGAGCAGCGCGGCCGTCTCGGTCAACGTCGTGCCGGTGTCCGCCGGCAACAGGATGGCCTGCGCCGCCCGTAACTCCGCCAGCGTGGTCGCCCGCGCGACCGCCCGCCGCGCCCGTCTCACCAACGCCGCATCCTTTTTTCGTGGTCTCGCCATGACCACCGATTACCACAATTAGTCTCATCTTGAAAGCGAATTAGAATTACCCGTTGGAGAAATTTCCGATCATTCTCGGGAATTTCAAGAAGCGGCGCGACCGATTCGCCAAGAAGTTCAACCTCACGCACGACGTGTTGCGGCACACGTTCATTTCGATGTTCGTCGCGAAGTTCCGCTCCATCGGTGAGGCGGCGATTCAGGCGGGCAATTCGGAGAGCATCATTCGCAAACATTACCTCGATCTGAAAACCACGAAAGAGGCTGACGCCTTTTTCGGCATTCTGCCGAAACACGCGAAGGTTTCCGCCGTCCCGGCGGCGGCGACGCTGGCCACCGCAGCCTGACCACGCCACGCCCTGCCGCCGCACTTGACCGGGCAGGCAGGGGTATGGAAACCCAACTCTCTCCCACCATGGAAAACCAACTCACGGACATCGTCGGCCTGCGCAGCAGCGGGATTTTTCCCAAAGACAAAGAGCCGTCCATCGCGACCCTGCGCAATTGGACGAAGCTGCGGCGAATCCCGCATCATCGCGTCGGCCATTTCGTCTACTACGACGCATCCGAAGTCGCGGCGCACATCCGGACTCGGCTAAAGGTTCCGGCGC
>JANOZA010000277.1:0-5520 GCA_031429155.1 Verrucomicrobiota bacterium
GCACCGGCAGCCAGAGTGAACTGAGCGGGCAGGTCCCGGATGGAAAATTGTGGGTCCGTGGTGGCAGTGCTGGTGAAGCTGGCTGTAGCCGTGCCCTTATTCCGGAAGCGATAGCGCCTCTCCACGTAGTCACCGGTGTCCACATTGTAGAAATCGTTGTTCAAATAGTTGGTGGCATCCAGCCAGACCGCCGTATCGAACCGCTGAATCTCAATGAGAGGCAGGTTCACAGCGGTGCCGCGCACGTCGAAGCGGAAGAGGCCCTCGTCGCCGTCATTGCTGGGAATAGTCACCTGCACCTGATGCGTGCCCGCGCTGGTGGGGCGGTAGTTGACGTGGAACGTGCGGCTGTTTCCTGGGGCGATGTTGGTGAGGCCGGAAATGCTGGAGATGGAGAAGTGCCCGGCATCCGGTCCAGCCACGAAGGGGACGTTGATGTCCAGTCCACTGTCCCCTGTGTTGTAGATGTTGATGGACTTCGACATCTCCGTTCCCACACCGATCGCATCTCCACCACTGTTGGTCCGGTAAGTTGTTGCCTCTTGATCGGATGGCGTGAAGTCATTGTTGTTCACCTCCCTGCCGTCCGTGTCCCAGCTCGGGTAGCTGTTTTCGTCGTAGAATAATCCGAAGGCTCTTACCTCAATCTCCGGCCCCTTGCCCGTGCCGGTGAGGCCGAAGGTGTAGCTGGCCAGGCCGCCGGGTGCATTGCTGTTGATGGTGATGATGGTCTGCACCGTGCCGCGCACGAGGGGCGAGAAGTTCACCGCGAACTCGTCCTGGCCGCCCGCCGTCACGCTGCCGGCGAGGCCGGTCACGGTGTAGCGGGCATTGCTGCTGGTGACGCCGGTGATGTTCAGCACTCCCGTGCCTTCGTTGCGGATGCGGAAGGTGCGCGGTGCCGAGGTGTTGAGATTCACACTGCCGAAGTTGGTCACGCCTTGATTCGCGTCGTGGTCGCCGTCATCAATGTTCGGCCATGTCACGCCGTCGCTGCCTTCCACGGAAATGGTAGGGCTGCCGATGGACACTCCGGTGAGGTCGAACGTGTAGGGACTCTCATTCGAGTCATTGCTGCTCAGAGAGAAAGTCGCGGTCTTCGTGCCCGGCGTGGTGGGATCGAACTGTATTTCAAAATCCCGGCTGCTGCCCGCACCGATGTTGAACGCGCTGTTGATGCCATTGACCTTGAAATGCCCCGCACCCGTGCCGCCCAGCACCGGAGCCTGCACATTCAGGCCGTCCGAGCCTTCGTTGTAGATGCGGAAATAGCGCGTGACCGGCGCGTTGATGGACACGGTGCCGAAGTTCGTGCCATCCCCAGTGGCGGGAGAGGTATCGCCATCCGGGATGGTGGTGAAAGCGCCGCCCGCAGATGTGCCTCCGCCGATCCTGATCTCAGCGCCCAGACCGGTGCCCTTCAGTGCGAACGTGTAGGAGCTTTCGCTGTCAGGATCATTGCTGGTGAGCGTGATCGTCGTAGTGGTCTCGCCATAGGTCGTAGGCGTGAAGCGGATATAAAAAACGTCCTCCGTTCCGGGCGGTATGCCGTTGGTGTAGCTCTCGAAGGTAAACTGACTGCTGCTGCTGCTGCGGGCGCTGATCGTCAGCGTGTCTGTTCCGGTATTCCGAACACGATAAGCGCGCGTGTCCGAGCTGCCCATGTTCACGTTGCCGAAGTTCGTCACCACCTGGCTCGCATTCAAATCGCCATCGGCGATATTCGGCCAGCCGATGCTGTCATTGCCCTCCACCACGATGTCCGGCGTGCCGGTGGCTGCTCCCGTGATGGTGAAGTTGAACGGGTTCTCATTCGCGTCGTTGCTTCCCATGGAGAACGTCGCCGTCTTCGTGCCCGCTGTGGCCGGATTGAAGCGGATCTCAAAAAACCTGGTATTCTCCGCAGCCAGATTCACCGCACTGGTGAGGCTTTGCACTGAGAAACTGGACGCCCCGCTGCCGCTGAGTGAAGGCGTCTGCATATTGAGCGCCTGGTTCCCGGAGTTATAGACCTTGAAGTAACGCGTCCGCGTGGTGCCCGCGACGATGGTCCCGAAGTCCGTGTTGTTCAGCGTCTCCGGCGAGGTGTCGCCATCGCCGATGGAATAGTAAGTGCCGCCCACGCTGGTGCTGCCGTAGAGGTTGATCTCCGGCCCGGTGCCAGTGCCCTCCACGGCGAAAGTATAGACGTCTTCGCTGTCCGGGTCGGAATTTCGAATGGTGATCGTAGCCTGCTGCGCCCCCAGCGAGACGGGAGTGAAGGTGATCTTGAACGAATTGTAGTTGCCCTGCCCGATGGTGGAGCCGTCGGGAATATCGCTGATGGTGAAGAGCGGGTCATCGCTGCGCACGCTGGTGACAGTCAGAGTGTCGTTGCCGGCGTTCCGCACGCGGAAGGTCCGTTCCCTGCTGGAGCCCGTATCCACATTGCCGAAATCCGTGACCGCCTGATTCGGGTTGAGGTCCGCGTCATCAATATTGGGCCAGCCGACGCCATCATAGCCCTCCACCACGATGTCTTCAGCAGCATGGGAGAATGGAGCGACGGCGAGAGTGAGCAGGAAGAGGAAGAGCAGCGTTTTCATTTCCTGCGCATTCACCGTCCACTCGCCGTTGTTTCAGCCCGCGCGAAATTTTTTTCACATCTCGACTTCTCTGCCGCCCTCCGGCAGACCTGCATCTCATTTCCCGACGACGAGCACGCAGCGGAAGCCGATGGTCGTCTCGCGGCGGGCGGCAACTTCAAAGCGGCGGTAGTCGCGGCGGAAATGGACCGGGTAGCCGCCCTCCACCCATGAGGCGCCGCGCAGGGTAAATGTGTTGGAGACCGCGTTGCGGGGCGTGTCGCACCATTCCCAGACATTGCCCCACATGTCATGGAGGCCGGCGGCATTTTCCGCAAAGCTGCCGGACGGAGCGGTGCGCACATGAGAGTCATTCGCCGTTTTCAGATTGAGCCAAATCACCGGCCACGTCGCATCGCGCGCTTCGGTGCCGGCGTAGTTCCCGTAGCCGGGCGGCGGGGGCCAGTCGCTTCCCCATGGATAGACCGGTTCGCCGGCGGGCAGCTTTCGGTGGCGATCCTCCGGAGTCGCCCCGGCCTCTGCGGGCAACCCTGCGGCGGCGCTCCATTCTGTATCCGTGGGCAGTCGGTAGTAGTCACCCGGACTCAACCGGCCCTCCCGTTGCTCCCGCCAGGTGAGCCATGCGCAAAACCGCCGCGACTGGAGCAGGTTGATGCCGCAGGCCGGTCCGTCTTTTTGGAAAGGAACGCCGAAAAAGCTCTGCCGGTCGTCCATAGTGGGCGGCGTCACCGTCCAGCCGATGGGAGTGAGCGTGTGGAGCGGGGAGCGCGTGCCGAGAGGGCTGCCGTAGGTCGCGGCCCACTGCTGCTGTTCGTCGCGCACGCCATCGAGATAGGAAAAGTACTCGCCCATGCGCGTCTCGTGCCGGCAAAAGAGCACCGGCACCTGTGGCACGGGGATGAACGACATGCCGAGGCTATTCACGAATGGCTCGGCGCGCGTGGCGGCGGCGGGATTGGGGAATCCTTTGGCGTTGAGCGTCGCGATGCCCGGTGGTGGCGGCACCGGGCGTGGCGCGAAATAACCAATGCCGCCCGCCAGCGCCGCGACACCCGCGATGCCGCCGGCCACCAGCCAGCGTTGCCGCCGCACGCGCGCTGCGGCGGAGCCCGCGAGGCGATTCTGCACGCCTTGCAGTTTCCGCAGCACCACTGCGGCCGATGCGGGGCGCTGCGATGGTTCTTCGGAGAGCAGTGACTCTATCAAGGCGTCCGCCTCACGCGGCAGTCCGCACTTTTCGGAAACGCGCGCGAATCTCCCCGCGGGCGGCGCACCGGTTAGCATTTCATAGAGCATGACCCCCAGGGCATAGAGGTCGGATGACGTGGTGGCCGGCGTGCCGCGCATCACTTCCGGCGCGAGATAGTATGGGGTGCCGAACGTGGTGCCGTCCCGGGTCACGGATACCTGGGGAGCTTCCACGCTGGTGCGGCGGGCGAGGGAGAAATCCACCAGCTTCACCACGCCGCCGCGACCTGTCAGGACATTCGCCGGCTTTAGATCGCGGTGAATGATGCCGCGCCCGTGCGCGTGCTCCAGCGCCGCGGCCACACATTCGCCGATAGACAGCGCGCGCTCCGGCGTGAGCTTCTCCACATGGAGCAGCCGGTGAAGATCGCAGCCCTCTACGAGTTCCGTGGCGATGTAGAACTGCCCGTCCTCCATCGCGCCGGAGTCCAGCACCCGCACGATGCCGGGATGCTCCAGTTGCCGCAGCGCAGCGGCCTCTGTCTCCATGCGCGCCGCACTTTCATGACCGCCGCTTCTGTCAGGGCGAAAGACCTTTAGCGCCCCCGCCGCATCATCGCTCTTCCTGACGGCACTCCACACGATCCCCTGACCACCTGCCCCGAGGGGTCCCAGAATGATCCAGTTTTCCACATCGGGCGCCTCAGCCGCAGCAGGAGACACTGGCTCTGTGAGGGCATCCCATGACATGGAAATCGAGCCGGCCACACAACGCGGACACAGTCCGGCAAAGCCGCTCTCTGGCAGCGGTCCGCCGCATTGAGGACATAGGGAGTCTTGGCAGGAAGTGCTCATTCCGGTGCTTGTTACCGGATTCATGGCCTTTGTTTCAGTCGCGGAAAGCGGAGACCACTTTGCAACGGCGGGCCGGGGCTCCATTTCGACCGGCAACCATTCCGGCACGATAAACCAAAAACGCTAGGCAACAGGCCGGGCCGGCAGCTTCAGCCTCATGTAGCCGAAGTCCAGCCACTCGGAGTCGGGGGGCGGGCGCAAGGCAGGCACGAGGCGGTAGAGACGGCCCACGCCGCCTTCCACGACTTTCAGTTTCTTGAGCAGCGCCATGTGCTGGGAGGCCGCGGTGCGCGAGATGCCGGCCCGGCTGGCGAGGTAGGAAACCGGGAGCCACTCGCTCAGGGTCAACTCCCGCAGGATGCGGCACCGGGGGGCGCTGCTCAGCAGCTTGCAGAGTTGTTCCAGCTTCATGGACCACTTTTCGGGCTCCTTCATGCCCAAGTCTGCTTCCTTAGCCAACTAAATCAAGCCCCGAGATTCCAGGCAGTGGCAAAAGGTTACTGTGAACAGGCACATGGGCTCTAGGAAATGGCAGATGGTCATGCAGGAAAGGTAAATGGTGCCCTAAGAAGCACCACATGCGCGCCTGTAGTATCACATGGGTTCTGGGGACAGATAAAAGTGTCCCTTGGGCTCATGCAAGACTGCCCAGCGGCCCAAATCGTCCACTCCGCGCCCGGACTTGAGGAATGGGGCGGGCCTCGGGAGCGGTCTGCCTGGTGAAACGGGTCGCCTGTTTCCCCTCGCGGGCAGCACGGAAAGGAGGAGGCGGGGGCCGCCGGGCCGCGCCAGTGGCTGCGGTTGCAAGTGCGACAGTTGGGCCTGTGATTCATAGCATGAAGCTCACCTCTCCACTGCTCCTGGCGGCGCTCTGCCTCGCGGCCCCGGCGGC
>JANOZA010000278.1:0-19101 GCA_031429155.1 Verrucomicrobiota bacterium
GAGGCTTGCCAGCCATTAGCCGGTGGTTGAGCGCAGCGATACCACCGGTATTCGCGGGAAAGCAGCGGCATCCCGGAGGGATGCCAGCAGCGCAACCCAAGGGGACAGTCTCCATTCGCTGCGATCCCTCCGGGATCGGGAAAATATCTCCTCTCTAACCGGTGGTATCGGTCGCGAAGCTCCCTCAACCACCGGCTAATGGCTGTGATCCCTTCGGGATCAGACTTCCGTATAAGGCTCAGGGCGGTGCCCCGGGCTGTCTCATCCTGCCCCTTTGGGGCAGACGGAAAGCCTCATCTTGAACGCGACTTGGAATTACGCTTGAACGGTAACGCAGCCGTCCCGGCTGCCGTTGCGCAGAGCCTCCGGCCTGCCTCACCCCCGGCATTCACACGGGCGGCAGGCTGGAAGCCCTGCGCAACGGCAGGCCAGATGCCTGCGCTACGGCTTCCAGCGTAAGCCCTGCGTCACAGCGTCGGGCTGCATCTCCAGGTTTATACCAGAAGGAGTTGAAAACCGGCTCATTTCTGACAGGGCCAACGGCCATTCCCATACCAGCCCGGGCCACCGGCCCGGGTTGCGGGGGGAGTGGATTGTAAGGGCTGAAAGCCCGACCCACCGCCCGACCCACCGGGTTTGGAACGGGCTTTCAGCCCTCCGTGGCATGGGGGACCAGGTTCCCGGGCCGTTGGCCCGGGCTGGTATGGATCGGGCCGTTGGCCCGGGGAGGCATCCCGTCCGGTTTTTAACTCCACTTGGTATTACCCGTGGAGGTCAGAGGGACAAAGTCTCCGCCAGCGCCGCGATGTCATCAGCCTCGTGCGCGGCGGTGATCGTCACGCGAAGCCGGGCGCTGCCGCGGGCGACGGTGGGAAAGCGGATGGCGGGAATGAGAAAGCCCGATTCCAGCAGTCGGGCGCTGCATTCCACGGCGGCCTGCTCGCTGCCGATGATGACGGGAATGATCGCGCTTTGCGGAGCGGCGGACATTCCCATTTTCTCCGCGAAGAGCGCAAGATGACCACGCAGCCTGGCGCGTCTGTTGTCACCGGACTCCCCGGGAAGGAGATGCCGCACGACATGACTCGCCGCCGCCGCGACGGCGGGCGGGGGCGCGGTGGAATAGATGAAACTGCGCGCGCGATTGATGAGGAGATCAATGAGCGCCCGCGATCCGCAGACATAACCGCCGTGAAGCCCCGAGGCCTTGCTGAGCGTGCCCATGTGAATATCCACGCGGGAGGCGACGCCCGCCTCGTCCGCCAGCCCGCGGCCTCCCGCCCCCATGATGCCGAAGGCGTGGGCTTCATCGAGCATGAGCAGCGCGCCGTGCTCTTCCTTGAGCGCAACGATGGCCGCCAGCTCCGCGCGGTCGCCGTCCATGCTGAAGATACTCTCCGTGACGACCATGATGCGGGCATCCGCTTTCGCCGTGTCGCGCGCCCATTTCAAAAGATGCGCCAGACGATCCATGTTATTGTGAGGATAAACGCGCAGCGTGGCGCCGCTGAGTCGCGCGCCGTCAATGAGACTGGCATGGCAGAGCTTGTCGAGAATAACGACATCGCCCCGCTGGAGCAACGCACTGAGCGTGCCGGTGGCGGCGGCATAGCCGGAGGCAAACGTGAGCGCGGCCTCCGTGCCTTTGAAGTCTGCGAGGACGGATTCCAGTTCAGAGTGCGGACTCTGTGTGCCGCAGACGAGACGTGAGGCGCCGGAGCCTGCGCCCCACTTTTCCACGCCGCGAATGAGCGCATCCTTCACCTCCGGCGAAGCGGCGAGGCCGAGGTAGTCGTTCGAGGAAAAGTTCCGCAGGTCGCGTCCGCCTGCCGTCACGCGTGGCTGTTGCGGGCTCTCGATCGTCCGCAGGGAGCGGAAGAGTGAGGCTGCGCGCAGGGCGGCGAGTTCGTCATCGAAGGTGCGCATGGCTGAAAAGAAAACAGGCGGCGTGATCGCCACGCCGCCTGTCGCTGAATGGACTGCCGCGGAGTTGCGCGGGCTTACTTGCTATCGCCCGCGGGGGGAACCGGAGGGGCGTCGGGCTTGGGTGCTTCAGGAGGCGCGGGCGCCGGGGCGGGTTTGTCGCCGTCCTTCGCCGGAATCTCGACCGTGATCGGCGGCGTGACCGCAGTGACCGGCTGCTTAGCCGGCTGGGTGCCGGCTGGGGCTGGCTTGGGAAGGGGCTCGACGGATACGAGTTCCACATCATAGACGAGGACGGCGTTAGCCTTGATGCTGGGCAGGCGGCCGTTTTCGCCATAGCCGAGCGCGGGCGGCACCCAGAACTTCGCTTTGCCGCCGGTCTTGATGAGCGTCAGGCCTTCCTGAACGCCTTTGGGCAGGATGCGCACCGGCTTGCGGGCCGGGCCGGTGGCCGGGTTCTTCTCAAACTCCGTGCCATCCAGAATGGTGGCCTTGTAGTTGAGAGTGGCCATGTCGGTTTCAGTGGCGGATTTGCCTTCGCCTTCCTTTTCGATCTTATACTGCAGGCCGCTGGGAGTCTGCTTCACGCCTTCAGCTTTGGCATTGGTGGCGAGGAAGTCATTGGAAGCGGCGAGGGCCTTGGCGGCCTCGGCCAGCTTCTTGGCTTCCATGCGTGCAGTCAGTTCGGACTGGATGCGCTGCATCACCATTTGCTGCTGCTGTGGCGTAAGCTTTGGCGGCTGGCCGCTCATGACTTCGCGCACTGCTGCGGCAAGAGCCTCCGGGTCCACGTCCACCTCGGCCCGGCGGATTTGCACGGCGAGATTGGCGCCAATGGCATAGTCCAGGGACTTGCCGCCGCCGAGCACATCCTTGATGCCGGCGAGCATTTCATCAACGTTGGGCACAGCCGTGCCGCCGGAGGAGGCGATGTTCTTTTCTCTAGTGGAGAAAAAGGAGCCGAGCGCATAGCTCTGGCGTTCCTTCTCCGACTTAAAACCGTCGGGCACTTCAGCCGGCGCAGCTTCCGGCGCCGGGAGCAAACCGGGTGCTCCGGGAGCAGGAGGGGCAGCCGGATTCGGAACAGGCGGAGCGACGGGCGGCGGGGTCTCCTGCGCAAAGAGCGGCAGCGCGGCGAGTCCCGCAGCGAGAGTGAGAGTTGTGAGGGATAGTTTCATGTGTTGTGGGGTGTGTAGTTAAAACCAGGACCGAAGCCAGGACGGCAGCGGGCGGCGAGACTAAATGAAGGCTCCCGCGGCGTCAACTTTGCTGCCCGGCAATTCTCCTGGCGCGGCCCGGCCTTTTCCCGTAGCATTTTCACCCGTGTCCCCACCCCGCACCCATCCCCCATCCCGCCGGCTCCTTTCCGAGGTTCTCCATCCCAGGCTCTCGCTCTTCGATGACTCCATTACACGCGAGCGTCAGGCGTCGCTGTCGGGGCGCATTGCGGAATACGCCATCATCACACTCATCGTGCTCGTACTGGCCGGCATGGAACTCGCCCGGTGGAAATTCCACACCCAACCCCAGCCGGTGCTTTTTGCTTTCGTGGCGGCGTGCCTCACTGGCTATGCGGCGGTGCGTGTATTCTTGATTTGGCGGCAGATTTCGGTGCTCCGGCGCGAGCAGCAGTCGCGGCAGAATCTCCGTACAGCCATTGAAGACATCTGCGGGCGGGGCTGGCTGCTTTTTGACGGACTGATGGATCCGCGCGGACATTTGCTTGGCTCCGTGCTCGCCGGGCCGGGGGGACTTATCACCCTCGTGCCGCGCTTCATCGCCCGGGGCGGTGATCTCAAAGAAATGATCACGCACGGCGAAGGCGACGAATTGTGGATCGGTGGCCATAAAATCCCCGCTGACCCCATCGGTCAGGCCCGCCGCGCGGCGCGATCGCTTTATGAGGACCTCGCCGCGGCAGGCATGGACACCGTGCCGGTGCAGGCTGCCGTCGTGTTTCCGGGCTGGTGCATCACCCCGCCGCCAAATGCGGAGGATGAGGAAGTCTGGGTTCTCTCCGAGAGGGATCTGGTGCCGCGCCTCACGCAAGGCCACACCAGGCTGGAAGCCAGAGACCTGATCGGTGTCTGCATGTTTCTCGAAGGCCTCGCCAAACGCTGATGGCCTTCCCCTTTGCAAATCCCGTCTCCACCTTTTCAGTCGCCACCATGAAAGCCGTACTCGCCTTCCTCCTTTCCGCCCTCTTCCTCGTATCCGCAGCTCATGGCGGAGGGAAATCCGCGACAGCCTACATCGGCATCCATGTGGAGGGCGACCAAACGGACGGTCCGAAGATGGTGCGCCCCTGTGTGATCAACGGCAAGGAGCACTTCTTTCGCATCTCGCCTGAAGTGGTGACGCGCCACTTCGAGGCGTTTCATGCCTTCGTCTCCGAAGACGGGGCCACCTATGGAGCCGCACTCCGGCTCAATGGAGAGGGGCTGCGGGCCATGCAAATCATGCTCAGTCTGAATCAAAGCAGGCTCGCCCGGACCATCGTCAACGGACGGGCGCTCGACATCATGCGTTTGGACAAGGGCCGGGATGATGGGTACTTCATCATCTGGAGCGGACTCGGGCCGGAGGATCTCAAGCTCTTCAGCGTTAAACTGAAGCGGTTGGACAGCGGAGTTCCCGGGGAAGATGTGAAGCCGGAGAAAAAGAAGAAGAAATCATCCTAAGGTGTCCCGGGCTTCCCTCTTTGCATGAATCAACTGTGGACTGCCGGTCAGCCGGCCCAACGAATCGCCCTGCTTCTCGCACTCTGCACCGCCGTGACCGGCTGCAGCAAAAAGGAACCCGCACCCGCCGAGCCGGCATCCGTGCAGGCACCTGCGCCAGCACAAGTTACGCAGTCCCCGCTACCCGCACCTCCCGTAAAACCCCCGGATGCCCCTAAAGCGGTGTCACTGCCCCAGGTTCCCGTGCGCAGCCCGCAACGCACCGGGCCGGTTTTTCAACTACCAACGGCGAACGACGCGCTGTTCAAAAACGACCCCGCGGCCTTCTACATGTTTGTGGACCGCTACAGCCCCGACGGGAAAGTAACCCCCACGTGGCAGGGCGGCGGATATGGATATGTGAGGAATCCCCGCACCACAGCCAACGGCGAGGTCTTCACCAAGTTCCATGAGGGCATAGACATCGCTCCGGTGGAACGCGATGCCGCTGGGGAACCCACGGACTTGGTTCACGCCATCGCCGACGGCACCGTGGTTTTTTGCTCTCCCACCGCCGCGAGCAACTACGGCAATTACGTCGTCATCGAGCACCCGTGCGGCGAGGACTACGGAAGTTTTTACAGTCTCTACGCCCACCTCCGGCGCATAGACACCACCGCCGGCACCGTCGTGAAACGCGGCGCGCCGGTCGCTCTCATGGGCCACACTGGCGAGGGCCTTGACCGCCGCCGCTCTCATGTGCATCTCGAACTCTGCCTGATGCTCAGCGACCGCTTCAACGACTTTTACGCGAAGCACTACAAGCTGGGGAACCCCAACGGCAACTGGCATGGGCACAACCTCATCGGGATTGACGTCGCCGCCTTTCTTAAAGCCTCCAGGGCCGACCCCGGCCTCACTCCCGCCGAGTTTCTGAAATCCGCGGAGCCCTATTATAAAGTGCGCGTGCCCAACAAGACCCGGCAGGAACTCGACATCGCGCGCCGGTATCCGTTCCTGCGCCGTCCGGGTGAACCAGATGCCTCCTGGACCATTTCTTACAATACCGCCGGTGTTCCGCTGGCCATTGAGCCCGACAAGGAACCGAGCGCCGCGCCGGCAGTGGTGTGGGTGAAGCCGTCGCCGGGCTACCACGCATGGAACACGCGCAGCCACCTCGGCGGCAGTGGTGCCACTGCGACCCTCGCGCCCGAAGGCGCAAGATTTCAGCAACTCGTCACCGGTGATTTTTGAGCCTTTGCCTATGGAAATATCCTCAGCCCCCCCCGCCCCCTTCACCGTTTCGCGACCGGTGCTCTACTCCATCTTTTTTCTGAGCGGCGTCTCGGCGCTGATTTACCAGCTCTGCTGGCAGCGGGCGCTCCTTACCATTTTCGGGAGCAACGTCGAAAGCGCTGCTATTGTCGTGAGCAGTTTCATGGTCGGACTCGGCATCGGCAGTCTGGTTGGCGGCTGGGTGTCGGAGCAGCCGCGCATTCCGCTGCTGCTTGCATTCAGTGTCGCGGAGGCGGCCATCGCGGCCTGCGGGCTGGTTTCACTGGATGTTTTTCGCGCCGTGGGTCACGCGGTAAGTGGAGGCAGCATCCTGCAAACCGGCGCGGCCTGTTTCGGACTGCTGCTTGTTCCCACGCTGTTCATGGGGAGCACCCTGCCGCTGCTCGTGACGCATCACGTGCGCGCCATGAAGAACACCGGGAAAAGTGTGAGCTGGCTCTACTTTGTGAACACCCTCGGCGCTGCTGCGGGCTGCGTCGTTGCAGCACTGATCTGCCTGACGTTTTTTGGAATGACGGGCACCGTGCGCGTCGCGGCGGCGCTCAATGCCCTCGCCGCGCTGCTGATGTTGATTAACTGGAAGCGCGAAAGGAGGGCCGCATGAGTTTCCGTGCCGCTGCTGTGCTCGTCGCGCTGACGGGCTTCATCGCGCTGAGCCTGGAGTTGATCTGGGTGCGCGTGTATTACTTCCTCTCGGCCACGCGGGCGTATGCATTCGCGGGACTCCTGTCCAGTTACCTGCTGGGTCTGGCGCTCGGCTCGCTGTGGAGCATTCGGGTGCAGAGGAAATTTGAAAACGGCACGCCGGCGGAGCAGAGCGGCAGCGTGGCGCGGCTGGTGCTGTGGGCAAATGTGGCCGGCTTTCTCGTCGCGCCGCTTGTTTCATGGATCGCGGCGACCCGCATCTCGATGGAGCCAGGCTCACACCCATGGTACTGGTCGTATCCGCTCGTCGCTATCGCGGCGGCATGGCTCGGCACGCTGCTGCCACTGATCTGCCACTACGCAGTGCCGCCGGATGCAAAGGTCGGCTCGCGGCTTTCCAAGCTCTACCTCGCCAACATCGTTGGCAGCGGCGTGGGCAGTCTGCTCACGGGATTCGTGCTCATGGAATATATCCCGCTGCGGTGGATTTCCTTCCTCCTGCTGACCATGGGCGTGGTGATCTACATCGTGCTTTGCGGGAGAAGCCGCCAGTCGCTCGTGCGCGGCGGCATCGCAGTCGCTGTCGGCGCCGCGCTGACTCCGGCGCTTTACTGGCAATTCTGGGAGCGGATGCAGGAAGACCACGAATGGGGCCGCGGGAATGACTTCGTGCAGATCGTCGAGAGCCGCAGCGGGGTGATTACCGTGGATAAGCAGAACAAAATCTACGGCGGCGGCAGCTACGACGGCGTGATGGACACCTCGCCCGTGCGGAACGGCTGGCTGGTGCGCGCCTATGCGCTCAGCGCGATGCATCCGAACCCGGAGGACGTGCTCATCATCGGTCTCAGCGGCGGCGCGTGGGCGCAGATCACGGCGGCGAATCCCCATGTGAAGCGCATCACCTGCGTGGAAATCAGCCACAGCTACACGCAGGTCATCGCTGCGCATCCCGCCGTGGCCAGCCTTTTGAAGAACGACAAAGTGGAGATCGTGATTGATGACGGACGCCGCTGGCTGGAGCGCCACCCTGACGCGCGCTTCGACGCCATTCTGATGAACACCACGCAGCACTACCGCGAGTATGCCAGCAACCTGCTCTGCAAAGAATTCCAGCAACTCGCCAAAAAGCACCTCAAGCCCGGCGGCGTTTTCCAATACAACGCCACCGGCTCGCTCCGCGCGCATCAGACGGCGCTGGACACCTTCGACAGCGTGGCGCTACTGCTCAACAACATCGTCACATGGAATGGTCCGGTCGTCTGGGACAACAACCGCTGGAAGTCCGTGCTGGAGAATTACAAAATAGACGGCGAGCCGGTCTTCGATTTCAGCAAGGCGGATGATCTTCACGCCCTCGCCCGGATTCTCTCACTGAAAAACTCCTCTGGCCGTGAGCCGGCGGAACTCATCCTCGAGCCGGCCTATAGCAGCATTTTCAAAGACGCTTCTGAACTCGAAGACTTCCGCATCCGCAGCCGGGCGCAGTTGGAAGCCCGCTGCAAAGCGGCAAAGGCGGACGCCATCACGGACGACAACCTCGGGCACGAGTATCGCTGGTGGCAGTGAGTCCGACGGAATGAAGAAGCTCTCCGGCAGAGGCTTTTCGCCATTCGGACTGAGCTTCCGAGCGAAAAGGAAAAGGTCACGGGAGTGCGACGGACGGATGGTTGAGGAACATCGGAGGTTTTGCCATTAGGCAAGTTCCGGCCGGTTACAACAACCGCCCCGAGGCGGGAACCAGATTGACAGTGTTCGAACACCATCCACGGATGGGAAGGGGTTTTGCCAGCTCATAAATTCTCCGATGACCGAAGTCCTTCCCTCTAGCAGACCCTTCTCACCCGCCTTCCCGGTGCCTGCGCCGTCTCTGGAGCAGTTCGGCATGAAATTCTCCGCAGGTGGCCCACACATCAGCCGGACCATGATGCTGGCGGAACTCGGCGCGGTTTTGGCGTCTGTGCCACCGGGCTCTGGCACCGCAGATTATCGTGAAGCCATTCTTCAGTGGAATGTGCTCGGCAAGACCACGGACAGCACCCGGCAGAAATCGTTTCGGCACTTGCGTGAACTGTATGCCCTCGATGAAGCCGCCGCCGTTTTCGGGCTCCTGCGCAAACTGCACGTCCTCGACGCTGCCAGCCTGCCGCTACTGGCCGGTCAAGTGGCCTGGGCTCGAGATCCACTTCTTCGTGGCACGACCCCGCCTGTCATGGAGGCATCAGAGGGCGATCGAGTAGACACGGCGAGCTTGGCGCAGGCCTTGGGGGCTGCGTTTCCGAATCATTATTCGGAACTGAACCAGAACAAAATCGCGCGAAATGCCGCGTCATCCTGGACTCAGACCGGGCATCTCGCGGGCAGGGGGAAAAAAACCCGCCAGCGGATCAAGCCCACCGCCGTGGCCGTCACCATGGCCTTGTTCCTCGGGGACGTTTCCGGCTATCACGGCGCGGCGGTTTTCTCCAATCCATGGTGCCGGCTGCTCGATCTCGATCCCGACCGTGCCAGGGCCATGGGATTCGAGGCCCACCGGGCCGGACTTCTCAATCTGCGCGCCGTGGGCGAGGTGGTTGAATTGAGCTTTCCGATGTTGGCGGAATTTCATACCAGTCAGTCATGAACGCCATCGACCGTCTTCTTTCCAACTACTCACGGCAGGTCTGCCTGCCTTGGACCGCCAATGCCGCAGGCAAACAACGCATCTGGTTCGCGGTCTATCCGCCGGCCGAAGAACGGCGCGTGCGGGCACGCCTCCCGCAGTTTGAAGCACTCACTCTTCAGTCCGGACACGGCTGGACCCCGGTTGACCTAACACGGCTCCTCCCGGAATTCCTTGCAGCGCACAAATACCGTGAGGGCATTTTTCAGAATCCCAAAGGTCTGCGGGCAGGGAGTCAGCTCGAACTTCGTGCCGCGGCACTCGTCAAAGAAGCCTGCGCCCGTGAAGAATCGGATGCCAGCAGTGTCGTGGCCCTCACCGGCCTCGCTTCACTCTTCGACTTCATGCGGGTCTCCAGCCTGGTTGAAAGTGTTGAGGACAGCGTGCCCGGACGCCTGCTCGTTCTTTTTCCCGGCGAATACGCCGGCAACGTCTATCGCTTCATGGACGCCCGCGACGGCTTCAATTACATGGCCGTGCCTATCACTTCCACCGAGAGTTTCATCACACCATGACCAACCGCGAACTTTACTTCCGCGATCCCACCACCATCGCGTTGCTCAACAACGGTGTCTCGAAGGTCTCCGAACTCGGTCCCGACGATCCCCAGATCAACACGCTCCGCTTTGAACTGGAAACGTTTGTTTGTGATGGCGAATATGCCCGCGGGCTGGAGCGAATTCTCAAAGCCTATCTCGATGGACTGGCGCGCGAAGAACAGAAGGCAGTCTGGGTCAGCGGTTTCTTCGGCAGCGGTAAATCCCACCTCGTCAAAGTGCTGCGCTATCTCTGGGAGGATTATGAATTCACTGACGGCGCCACCGCCCGCTCACTCGTGAAGCTGCCTTCCGAAATTTCTGATCTTCTCAAGGAATTGAGCACGCGGAGCAAAGCGATGGGCGGACTGCGCGCGGCGGCAGGCACTCTTGGTGCGGGCTCCATGGACAATGTCCGGCTTGCCTTCGTGCAGTTGGTCCTGCGTTCTGCCCGCCTTCCCGAGGATCTGGCCCACGCGAAGTTCATCCTCTGGCTTCGTTCATCCGGCCTGGAGGCGGCCGTCACCAAGGCATTGAAGAGGGACAACTGTGCGCTGCTCGAAGAGGTCGAAAGCATGAATTATTCGGTGCCGCTGGCCGAAGCTCTCCTCTCCGCCGATCCGAAATATGGAACGGTGGCCAACGTCCAGGAAGTCATTCGTGCGGGTTTTCCTGAGATCACCTCGCCCACCATGAGCCAGGCTCTCGACTTCCTCCAACAGGTCTTCGGTGAGAAAGGCAAACTTCCCTGCACGTTGCTTGTGGTGGATGAAATCCAGCAGTTCATCGGCGAGAAAATTCAGCGCGCGATGGATTTGCAGGAGATCGCCGAGCACTGCGCCACGAAGCTGAACCAGCGCCTTCTTTTGGTAGGCACTGGCCAGTCCGCATTGAACACCACACCCAGCCTGCAACGGCTCCAGGCGCGCTTTGCAGTGCGCGTGCAGCTTTCGGACGCCGATGTCGAGAGCGTCATCCGCAAGACTGTCCTGCGCAAAAAACCGGAGCGTGAGGCAAACATTTCAAAATGCATGGAGGCCAACCAGGGCGAACTCGCCCGCCATCTCCAGAATACCCGCCTCGCGGCCAACCATGACGACGAGAAGTTCTTCGTCGCCGATTATCCGCTTCTCCCCACGCGCCGTCGCTTCTGGGAAAAAGTGCTCCGCAACACCGACCACTCCGGCACCAAGGCCCAGTTGCGCTCCCAGTTGCAAATCGTCTTCGAGGCCGCGCGGCAAACCGCAGCGGCTTCAATAGGCACCGTGGTGCCGGCGGATTTCATCTACGACCAGATTTCCATCGACTTGATCAACTCCGGCGAACTGGAAAACGAATACGACCAGATTATCCGCAAGCAGCGTGACGGCACGCCGGATGGCGCTCTCCGTTCCAGCCTGTGCGCGCTGATCTTTCTTATCGGAAAACTGCCCCACACACCAGGTGCCGACGATGGTGTCCGCGCGGACGCCGAGACACTGGTGGACCTCCTTGTCAGTGATCTGAAAAGCGACCGTCCAAAGTTGGAGCAGCGCGTCCCCGGCCAGCTCAAAAAGCTCGTTGATGAAGGCCAACTGATGGCGGTGGAATCCGAATACCGGCTCCAGACCCGTGAGGGCGCCCGCTGGACCCATGACTTCAACCGCCGTCGGACCGCCGCGCTGAACGACGACGAGCGTATCAATTCCAAACGTGCGGAACTTCTCCGCGACGGGACCAAACAGGCGCTGAAGCCTGTCTCGTTGCAGCAGGGCACCTCAAGGCAGCCGCGCAAGCTTGCTTTCGAGCTTTCCTCCAGCCGGCCAGACTCCAATAGCGACGAGGTCACCCTCTGGGTGCGGGAAGGATGGAGCGACGACGAAAAATCCATCCTCAACGATGCCCGTGCGGCCGGCGTCGATAGTCCATTGCTCTTCGGCTACCTCCCGCGGCTCCATCATGAGGATTTGCGGCAGGCCATAGCCTCACACGTCGCCGCTCAGGAAACGCTGGATGCTTACGGCACTGCCACCACGCCGGAGGCCATCGAAGCCCGCAAGGCCGTCGAGACTCATCTGGAGATCGCCCGCCACCGCATTCAGGAACTGCTCGGCCACATCATCGGCGGTGCGAAGGTCTTCCTTGGCGGCGGGCAGGAGGCCAATGGCATCGAACTCGCCGACAAAGTTCAGGATTCTGCCAACAGCGCGCTAGAGCGGCTCTTCCCTCAGTTCTCGGAGGCCGATCACGCCAACTGGGGCCAAGTCGTCACTCGGGCCCGTGCCGGCGATGTGGGCGCTCTCTCGCAGGTGGGCTACCCCGGCGATGTCACCAAGCATCCCGTCTGCCGCCGCGTGCTCGACTTCATTGGCGCCGGCAAAAAGGGCAAGGACATCCGCGAGCATTTCATGTCAGGAATTTTTGGCTGGCCGAAGGACGCCATTGATGGCGCACTTTTTGTGATGGTCGTCGCCGGCAATCTCCGCGCTTCTCTGAATGGCCAGCCGACACAGGCCCAAGCACTTCCACAGAATCAGGTAGGAGTCGCCAGCTTCTACGTGGACGTGCCGCCGCTGAACGTGCAGCAGCGGCTCGACCTCAAAGCGCTCTTTCAGAAGGCCGGCGTCACCACTCAGAACGGCAAGGAATCCGAAGCCGCCGCGGCGTTCCTGCAAACTCTCCTCACCCTCGCCGAATCTGCCGGCGGAGGGGCTCCCCGACCTGAGCCACCCGACAAGCAGTACGTCCGCGATCTTCAGATGCTCAGTGGCAATGCCCAGCTCCTCAAGATCCACGAACAGAAAGACGACCTCACCGCAAAACTCGCTGCATGGAAGAAGAATGCCGATGGCATCACCAAACGCTGGCCTGCGTGGGAGCGGCTGCTGGATTTCCACAACTTTGCCACCGGCCTGCCGGAGGCGGAGACCTGCGACAAATCCATCACCGCCATCACCACAGGCCGCACGCTCCTGTCCGATCCCGATCCCGTGCCCGAATTGACCAAACAACTCACCACGGCCCTGCGCATCGGCCTCGGCAAGCAGCAGGACGATCTCGCCGCCGCATTCAAAGCTGGCGACGCAAAGCTCGCCGCTTCGCAAGTGTGGGGTCAACTGAGCGATGCGCAGCGAGACATGCTCGTTACGTCGTGCCAACTCACGGCGCCCTCAAAAGCAGCCATCGGCACAGACGACGAAATCCTCGCTACCCTTCGTGTCCAGACATTGACTGAGCGGCGCAACCTCCTGGATGCCGTGCCCCAGCGCTTTTCCCGCACACTCGATGAGGCCAGCCGGCTGCTGGAGCCCAAAGCCGTGCGTGTCGTGCTTCCCGGCGCGACCATCCACAACGCTGCCGAATTGGACCAGTGGCTGACGAGCGCCCGCGCTCAGGTGGAGAAACAACTCAAAGACGGCCCTGTCATTCTATGAGCACGCTTCCCACCGAACTCCGCCGCAAACTGGAACGGGCGGCCTGTGATGCCCGGAAGGTCGCCACTGTCGGCGCGCACAAGGCTCTCGAAGCGCTCGCCGTGCATGAGCCGACCCCCTATCCGCACATGGATGATGCGCAGCAGGCAGTCCGAAGGAAGCTCCGCGCGCAGGCCAAGCAACTTGGCGATGGCGAGAGCCAGACCAAGCGCGGCGCTTACGAGATCAAGCATCTTGTCGAGAAGCTCGCCTATGATCAGTGGCACCGGCTGCTCTTTGCCCGCTTTCTCCTGGAAAACAATCTCCTCATCTCGCCTGAGCACGCCGTGTCTGTGTCGCTGGACGATTGCGAGGAACTCGCGCCGTCGCTGGGCTTGAAGGATGCCTGGGCGGTTGCCGCGCGCTTTGCCGCCGTCGAGTTGCCCGAGATTTTCCGCGCTGACGATCCGGCGGGCGGGGTGGAACTGCCCGTTGAAGATCGCAAGGGTCTCATCCAGCTCGTCACCAGCCTGCCGGTGGAGGTGTTCACCGCCAGCGACAGTCTCGGCTGGTGCTATCAATTCTGGCAGGCGGAGCGGAAGGATCAGGTCAACGCCGCCGGCAACAAGATCGGCGCGGATGAACTGCCGTCCGTCACGCAACTGTTCACCGAGGACTACATGGTGGACTTCCTCTTGGACAACACGCTCGGCGCGTGGTGGGCGGGGAAGTGTTTATCCGCAGATTCCGCAGATTCGCGCAGATTTGAAACGGAAGCCGATTGCAGGAAGGCGGTTTCCCTTCCCGGTCAGGATTGGAAATATCTTCGGTTCATCCGCGTGGACGAACCATCCGCCCAAGGGGCAGATTTCCAAGTCACCGACCCCGAGCCCAAAAATCTGCGCAAATCTGCGCAATCTGCGGACAAAAACCGCTGGACACCCGCTGCCGGCACGTTCGACGGCTGGCCCAAATCTGCGGCCGCCCTCAAGGCGCTCGACCCGTGCATGGGCAGCGGGCATTTCGTGGTGGCGATGTTCGAGCGGCTGGTGGCATTGCGCATGGCGGAGGAAAAGCTGGACGAAGCGGACGCGGTGGCGGCGGTCATCCGCGACAACCTGTTCGGATTGGAGATTGACCCGCGCTGCACGCAGATTGGCGCGTTCAATCTGGCGCTGGCCGCGTGGCGGCGCGCGGGGCACTGCAAGCTGCCGGCGATGAACCTTGCCTGCTCCGGCCTCGCGCCGAACACCCGCGAAGCCGACTGGCTGGCAATTGCCGGTGACGACGGGAACGTCCAGAATGGCATGGCGCGGCTTTACCGGTTGTTCAAAAACGCCCCCGTCCTGGGCAGCCTCATCAACCCGCGCACGGCCGAGGATAAACTACTTGAGGCCTCGTTCCATGAACTCCAGCCCCTGCTGGAACAGGCGCTGGCGCAGGAGACGAAGGACGACACCGCGCGTGAAATGGCCGTGACCGCGCGCGGCCTAGCCAAGGCGGCGGAAATTCTCGCCGGCCAGTTCACGCTCGTCGCCACCAACGTGCCTTACCTCGGACGCGGCAATCAGGGTGAAGTGCTAATGGAATACTGCGAACGAGCCTACCCGGATGCCAAAGCCGACTTGGCTACATGTTTTGTTGAAAGAAGTCTCGCATTTTGCGCTTCGGGGGCGAGCACGGCACTTGTCACGCCGCAAGGATGGCTGTTTCTGGCGAACTACGAAAAACTAAGAGTGTCACTTCTATCCAGGAGCAAATGGGACGTTGTCGCAAAGTTAGGAGTGGGGGCTTTTGAAACAATTGGCGGCGAAGTCGTCAACGTGACGCTGATCGGCCTTACAAAGGCAATGTCCGATGTGACTTCGACTTTCGCTGGTATTGATGTTTCTGCTGCATCGTCACCAGACCAAAAAGCCGTCGCGCTAAAATCCGAAAAAGTAGGACTGCTGCAACAAGCATCACAGCACAAAAATCCTGAGACACGGATCATCTTGGATTCCTCATACGATGCGCACCAAACGCGGCTCGGGGTTTTCTGTGCCGTCACGCAGGGGTCCTCAACCGGTGACGACTCCAAGTTCGTCAGAGCATTTTGGGAAATTCTGAGTTACTCACGATGGAAATGGTTCATGACTTCACCCGACAATGGACCTTTTTCTGGTCGAAGCCAAACGTGGGATTGGCCTAACGATCACTGCGAGTTGGCCAATTTTGACGGTGCCCGGGTTCAAGGTTTTGAAGCTTTGGAGAAGCAGGGATTCGCAGTCGCAGCATCTGGAAGAATTGTTTGCGGAAGATACGATGGAGAGTTCTACAACAAAGCATTGGCGGCGTTGATTCCCAGAAAGCACGAACATTCGTCGGCGATTTGGGCTTACTTGGAGTCTGGTGAATTTGAGGTGGACGTCAGAAAGCTCGATCAGAAGCTGATGGTAACACCAGGCACATTCAACGGAGTCCCCTTCGACCTGGCGCATTGGCAGAAGGTGGCGGCGGAGAAATTTCCGCACGGATTGCCGAAGCCATTTTCGAGCGACCCGACGCAATGGCTGTTCAACGGCAACCCTGCCGGTGCAGACCAGCCATTGCACGCGGCTGTGGCGCGGTTGCTCGGCTACCAGTGGCCGCGCCAGACCGGTTCCAGTTTTCCCGATTGCCCGGCGCTCGGCCCGGATGGTCTGGAAAAGCTGGCGGATGACGATGGCATCGTGCCCATCAGTCCCGCCAAAGGCGAAGGCCCGGCCGCCGAACGCCTGCGCGAACTCCTCGCCCGCGCCTACGGCAAGGATTGGAACGCCACCCGGCAGGAAGCCCTGCTCGCCCAGGTGGATTACGCCGGCGCTTCGCTGGAAGACTGGCTGCGCAACGGATTCTTCGAGCAGCATTGCGCGCTCTTCCATCATCGCCCCTTCATCTGGCACGTCTGGGACGGTCTCAAGAACGGTTTCAGCGCGCTGGTGAATTATCACAAGCTCACCCACGCCAATCTGGAGAAGCTCACCTTCGCCTACCTCGGCGATTGGATTCGCCGCCAGCAAGCCGCCGTCGCCGCGGAGGAAGCCGGCAGCGACGCCAAGCTGCAAGCCGCGAAACAATTGCAGGCCACGCTCAAGCTCATCCTCGAAGGCGAGCCGCCTTACGACATCTTCGTCCGCTGGAAGGGACTGGCGTCCCAAGCCATCGGCTGGCATCCCGATCTCAACGACGGCGTGCGGATGAACATCCGTCCCTTCCTGCTCGCCCCCGACGTGGGCAAGAAAGGTGCCGGCATCCTCCGAATGAAGCCCAACTGCAATTGGGGGCCGAAGCCAGATCGCGGCAAAGAACCGCAGCGGGACAAGACGGAGTATCCGTGGTTCTGGAAAGGCAGCGAGTTCACAGGCGACCGGTGGAATGACGTGCATCTGACCAGGAAGCAAAAGGAGGACGCCCGAAAATGAAACCACGGTGTGGCATGGATGGACACGGATGCGGGAGGGAGATTGTCGTGACAATGTCACGACAATCCGTCCGGGCCGGGATTGTGTCGGCGGTGATGACACAATCGGCGGGCTGGCAGATTTTGCACGCAGTGGGTGGACAATTTGAGAGCCGCCGGATTGTCGTATCACTGCAACGACCATCCGCACAAGCAGACAGCGCATCATGAAACGAAAGACCTCAATCATCAAAGTCGCCGGGGCATTGCCGCCGGTTGGAGTGGCGAAAGTTCTCCTGATGGAAGTGCGGGATCTAATTTTGTCGGCCCGCCAAACCGTGGCCGCGGCTGCAAACGCGACGTTGACAATGCTGCACTGGCAAATCGGCAACCGGATTCGGAAAGACATCCTGGGTGAGAAACGGGCGGGGTATGGCGAACAGATTCTTTCGACGCTGTCGAAACAATTGGAGGCGGAGTTCGGGCGCGGATTTGGCCAGCGGAATTTGTTTCGCATGGTGCGATTCGCCGAGGTTTTTCCCGCCCCAAAGATTTTGACATCACTGATGACACAATTGGGCTGGACGCATTTCCTGCACATCATCCGGCTCGACGATCCGCTGAAGCGCGACTTCTACGCCGAGATGTGCCGCATGGAGAAGTGGAACACCAGAACTTTGGATAAAAAAATCGGCTCGATGCTCTACGAGCGGACCGCACTTTCCCGGAAGCCGGACGCCCTCATCCGGCAGGAACTGAAGGCCCTGCGCGCCGCAGACCGGATGACGCCGGACCTTGTCTTCCGCGATCCCTACATTCTCGACTTCCTCGGCCTGAAAGACACCTATGCCGAAAAGGACGTGGAGGCCGCCATCCTGCGCGAGATGGAGAGCTTCATCCTGGAAGTGGGGACCGGTTTCGCCTTCGTGGCCCGGCAGAAACGGATGATCATTGATGGCGAGGATCATCACCTCGATCTGCTCTTTTATCACCGGGGCCTGCGGCGGCTGGTGGCCATTGAGCTGAAGCTCGGTGATTTCAAAGCCGCCGACAAAGGCCAGATGGAGTTGTATCTGGCCTGGCTGAACCGCTACGAGCGGAGCGAAGGCGAGGAAAAGCCCGTCGGTCTCATCCTCTGCGCCGGGAGGAAGGACGAAACAATCGAACTGCTCGACTTGGAAAAAGACGGCATCCGGGTTTCCTCCTACTGGACGGACGTGCTGCCCAAAGAACAACTCCGACAGAAACTGCACGAAGCCGTCGTCCGCGCCCGGTTGCGGCTGGGGTCCGGCGAAGGGAGGACCAACAAACCACATGAGTGAGACCTTTGGACAACAATTAGCCGCCGTCCTGCGGAAGGAAGCCCAGGCCTACGCCTCCGGCGACCAGGTCGCGCCCTGTGCGGTGCTGTGGGCCGATCCCGAGCGGCTGTGGGAATCTGTCATGACGGAATTGCAGCCGATCATGCCGGAGTTGTTTCTGCTGGGCAGCTACGCACCTGACAAGCGCACGGGGCCGGCGGTTTACCTTCGATGCATTGAGGCGCGCGTGATCGCTGGCGCTCCGCCTGCGGGAACCACTCCCGTCTTTTACCTGCCCGGCATCAGCCGCGAGCAATTGCGGTCCACGGAAGACTGCTCTGCGGAAGTCGCCGCGCTGGTGGAACTGCAATTTCGGGGCGTGATGTGGTTGCACCAAAACGGCAAGGAATGGACTCCAAATGCCTTCCTGGTTTCCAAACTCGGCGGCCTCGGGCTCGACATGGCCAGAGACCAGCAGACGCTCGACGCCCTCGCTGGCGCATTGCCCTCACTGCTGGCCGAACCAGTTTCTCAACTACAGGGGCGACGGCTTGATGCGGAGTTCTATAATGCACTGGTAGCGCCGGACGCCACGGGCCTGCTGCTGCGCTGGTTGAGCGATCCGGATGCTTTCAAGCAACGCCGCCCGGAAGCGGAGTGGAAGGCTTTCCTCCAGCAATGCAAAACCGATCTCCACTTTGATCCGGTCAAAGACGGGCCGCTGAAGGCCGCGAAGCTACTGGCCGCGCGCGGCAACCCCTGGAGCAAGGTCTGGCAGCGTTTCACTGAGTTCCCGGCTAACTATCGGGGCATCGTGGAATGGCTGAAGCGGGCCGCACCAAAAGAGCCGGGCATATTCGACTCGGCGGAAATATGGCCGGATCTCGACGAGCGCGAAGAGCGGCATTTACAGAAGGAACTCGAATCCATGGTGGATCGCCCGCAGGATGAAGTGATCCGCCGGGTCGGTGAACTGGAGACGAAACATTCAGTCCGGCGCAGCTACCCCTGGCAGAAACTCGGACTGAGTCCGCTGGCGACGGTGCTCGAACCCCTCGCTCAGTTGGCCGGGATGTGCCAGGCTACTCCCGGCGCACCGACGCCGGAGGCGTATGCCGAGTTCTATGCCAGCGAGGGCTGGCGTGTGGATGCCGCCGCTCTCGCCACCATGGCCGCGTGTGGGACTCAGGAGCAGCATGGCGCGGTGCTGGGAGTATTGCGGGCCATCTACCTGCCGTGGCTCGACCTCACCGCGCGCCACCTGC
>JANOZA010000279.1:0-25099 GCA_031429155.1 Verrucomicrobiota bacterium
CAATAAGGGCGAACAGGCGTACGTGGAGCTCCAGGCGCATCTTTCCTCACTCATCACCGCGCTGACGGCGTGCTCCGGCTACAATCCGCCGAGCGCGGCGATCGCGCTGAATGCATTCCACGGGATGCTGTCGTCCTTCCGCGGGCTGAATATGTTTATCTCACAACTCACGGGCCAGCTCACGACGGCGCGCGAGGGGCGCCGGAAGCTCTACTACGTGGGGGATTCCTGTCTGGAGTGTAAGTTCCAGGCCGTGAAGAATGCCGTGAAGGGCCAGTACGGTCAGAACAGCACCGAGTACGGCAGCGTGAAGGGTATAAAGTGGTAGGCGGGTGCGCGGCGGGAGGGCTGGCTGGCTTTTTCGCTGGCGACGGGAATGAATCGCCCGCAAAAATCGCAGGGAAGTGAAGCCTTCGCCTCGCCACTGGCGTATTAGCTTTCCAATCCTACCCCCATTCCCATGAGCGCTGCCCTCCTAGCCTTGAAATCCCCGCCCGCCGAACGCACGTATCCGCCGTTCAGTCTGGAACGTCTGCTGCGGACTGTTTTTGAACCGACAATGAACCGCAAGGTCTGTGTGCTGATTGACCTGCCGGACCTCGCGCTGATGAAGAATGGGATGTTCCTGAAGGAGCCGTCGCTGGCTATCCAAAAGCGGGCGTGGGAGGACTTCCACCAGGCGCTGCGCAATGGCGTGATGAAGGTGCTGGGCATGACGGGCGGTGAGATGTTCGCCTTTAAGATGACCTACGGGAGCAATCTCGACATGGAGGACGAATGCCGGGATCTCGCGGGCAATGTGTTGAGCCTGGAGACGGATATTTATCCTGACTACGATATCATTCTGTGCATTTCCACCTACAGCGCGACGGCGCCGCTAACGGTGATGGCAAAGAAGTATAACTTCCGCGGGGCGACGCTCCACGGGGTGAATGAAATCATCCTCAGCACGGGGCTGGCGGTTGATTACAATGAGGTAAGCCGCGATGCGGAGAGGCTGCGCCTCGCGATGACGCGGGCGGACGAGATCGAGATAGATTTCACGCTGGAGACGGGGGAGGTGCTAACGGCGAGGCTGATGCTCTCGGGCCAGGAGGCGCAGAAGAGTCACGGCCTGTGCCGGGGATTGCAGCCGGACATAGCGAATCTGCCGGCGGGCGAGGTGTACTTCGTGCCCACGGGAGCGGAGGGGCAATTCCCCATGAAATATGAGGACGGGACGCTGGGGAAGTTGTTCGTGACGGGCGGCCGCATCACGCACAGTGAGTTCATCGCCGGCGACCCGGCGACGATCGCGGCGCACAATGCGAAACTGACGAATGATCCGATGACCGGGGTGCTGGGGGAGTTGGGATTCGGGACGCAGGTGTTGCCTGTTAGCGGCGCGGATATTCAGGACGAGAAGGTGCTCGGCACTTGCCATCTGGCGACCGGACGTGATGACCATCTCGGCGGGCATCTCACGCCTGACCTTTTCAAAGAACGGAGAAACGCGACGCATGACGATATTCTATTCGCGCCGCACAAGACGCCGAATTTCGACATCAGTCAGGTCCGGATGAAGCGCGGCGCTCAAGTGGAGGTGCTGATAGAGCATTTCCGTCCATCCAGTTACTTGCTGGAAGCGCTGGCCGGTGAGTAAAGCAGGGGCGACTCTCCATTTTCCATGCCCGACCTCTACGAGACGACGCGCCTGCTCGACGAGTATCTGCTATTCCACTACGGAAGCGCGGCCGAGATCATGCCCTGGGCTTTTGGCCCGGCGGACGCGCTGCATTTCCCGGTGCGCACGGTCAGGACTTTCCTCGACGATACTCCACGAGACCGCGCGCTGGACCTCGGCTGCGCCGTGGGGCGCTCGACGTTTGAGCTTTCGCGGACTTGCCGGGAAGTCATCGGGCTGGACTACTCGCGGAGTTTCATCGCCGCCGCCGAGACCCTGCGCACCACCGGGCATCTGGACTATAACTGTCGCGATGAGGGCGCGCACTCCCGCAAGCTAACTGCGACGAGGCCCGGGGACTGCGAGCCGGAACGTGTTTCTTTCGAGCAGGGTGATGCCATGAACCTCCGGGAGGATATCGGGGCCTTTGACCTCGTCCACGCGGCGAATCTGCTCTGCCGGCTCCCGGATCCCGTTCAATTGCTCCGCCGCCTCCCCACGCTCGTCCGGCCCGGCGGCCTGCTTATTTTGACGACTCCCTGCACCTGGCTGGAGGAATTCACCCCCGCCGACCGCTGGCCTGCCAGCAGCACTTTTGACTGGTTGAAAGCCACCCTGGGGGACCACTTCACCCCCCAGAGACAGGCCGATCTTCCATTTCTCATCCGCGAGCACGCCCGGAAATTTCAATGGAGCGTGGCTCTGGGCACAGCCTGGACCCGCAAATCCGACCCGAATGGCTGACAAAAACTTCTATTTGGACACATTTTCTACTGGACGCCTCGCCGAGTCTCGGATAAAAGTCCCCCATATTGTGCCCTCAAAAGCCAGTCAGCCCGCTTTCAAAACCCAACCCAAAGGACCACCCCACAAATGAAGAAAAACCGTTTCACCCTTAGCATGGTCGGTATTACCGCCCTCGTCGCCATGGCTTTCGGCCAAGTTTCCCGTGCTGCTGATAAAGAGCAGGACTGCGGAGCCGAGTTCAAGAAAGTTACCAAGGAAGTGACCGCCACTCCCGAAGATGTGCTCAAGATCGTTGCGACTGAAGTCGGAACCGCCCCGACCTGCGTTTGCGAAATCGTGAAGGCCGCCATCAAGGCTTCCAAAGCCGACAAGGCGCTCGTCGTCGAAATCGTCACCATCGCTTCCGAACTCCTTCCGGATGAAACCCCAACGATCATCGCGTGCGCCATTGATTCCGCCCCGGATGCCGCTCGTGCCATCGCCGACAAGTTTGGTTCCGGCAAAGGTGTCGCCGCCACCGGCAAAGAGCCTGTAAAATCAGGTAAGGACGTCGTGGATAAAACCCCAGTCCCTACGGTTGATGAAGAGCATTGGGACTTCAATCTCTATCATTCTGGCATTGGCGGCATCTACCTGACCACCCCAAGCGGCGGTCTTTCCCCCGGAGGATACCTCCCCCAAGTGAACGGGAATTAATACGGCAGCCGAATTATTTCAGCCGGCCCCTCAGAAGGGGGCCGGCTTTTTTGTGCCCGCACCGGGCATTCTGAGATTTCCACTTTCAAGCATCGGCAAATCAATGATGTCAGTTCGACACTATGACTTTGCACCGCTTCTATATCCCGCCATCGGAATGGGATCCCGACCATTTCGTGCTTGATGAAGCAGAATCGCATCATTGCACGGACGTGCTGCGATTGAGGCTGGGCCAGCGCATCGTTGTATTCAATGGTGAGGGCAGTGAAGTGACCGGCGAAATTACCCTCCTCACAAAGCGCGAAGTCGGCCTGCGCCCGCTCTTTGCTCAAATGACTGCGAGACCGGCAGCAACCATCACGCTGGCGCAAGCGGTGCCGAAGGGAAAGAACATGGACCTCGTGATCCAAAAGGCCGCCGAACTGGGAGCGGCGGAGATCATCCCTGTCATCAGCGAGCGTACCGTCGTACGGCTCGATGCAGGAGAAGCCGCAGATAAGCAGGACAAATGGCAACGCATCGCAGTCGAAGCGTGCAAGCAGTGCGGCCAGAATCATCTGCCCCGCGTAGGCCGGCCAGTCTCGATGGATCGCCTCTTCGCTCAAAAACCCTCGCAGGACTTGCTGCTCATTGCCGCGATCGAACCCGGAGCACGAAGGCTGAAGGAACTCCTCGCCGAATGGACCGCGCTCCATCCCGGCAAACCGAATCCCGCCAGCGCCCTCGTCCTTATCGGCCCTGAGGGCGACTTCACCCCGGCGGAGATTGGTCTCGCCAAATCCCACGGATGCCAGCCCATGAGCCTCGGCCCCATCATCCTCCGCACCGAAACTGCCGCCATTTACAGCCTCAGCACCCTTGCCCACGAGTTGTTTTGAATCCGTCAAAGAATTCCTGGAATAGGCGACGCTATGGTGGACTCTTAGAACGCGGTGCGCTCCATTCCGCGCACCAAGCCCACAACACCACAAACATCGCCATGAACCGCCGCTCACTCCTCGCCATTCTCGTTGCCGGCATTGCCGGTATCTTCATCACCCGCGGCTCATTGGCCGCCGACCACGCTTTCCCTGATGGAAGCCCCAAGTTTGAGACTGACTACAAGGCCGCTCTCGCTGCGGCCGCCAAAGACGGCAAGCCAGTCATCGTCGTCTTTTCCGCCTCATGGTGCCCACCTTGCCAAGCCAACAAGAAGAAGGTCTATCCATCCGATGCCGTGAAGGCCTACCATGACAAATTCGTCTGGGCCTACCTCGACACCGACGAAGAGGCGAACGCCCAAGTCGCCAAGGAATTCAAAGTCAGCGGCATCCCTCACATCCAGTTTCTCAGCAAAGCCGGAAAAACCCTCGGCACCAGCATCGGCGGCACCACCCCCGATGCATTCGCTGGAAAGCTCAAGGAAATCCTCGCCGCGGCGAAATAATCCTGCGCGCATCGGTAACTCCACTCCTCCAGGGGCCGGCGGCAGCATTCCTGCCTCCGGCCTTTTTTGCGGGTCAGCCGCAGTCCCGGCCAACGACTTCTCTTGAACAAGCGCCCGCAGCGATGCGTAACTCTCAGCCATGAATACCCGCCGCCGCTTCCTCCGCGATCTCGGACTCTCCGCCGCCGCTATGCCTTTGCTCAGTGGCCTCCCCTCGCTGCGTGCCGCGGAGGTCACAGCGAAGCCGAAGCAGCGCCTCGTCCTCTTCCTCAGTCCCAATGGCACGCTGCCCGAACTCTTCTGGCCCGGCGAAACCGGCGAAAATTTCGCCCTGAAGCGCATCCTCGCTCCGCTGGAGCCGTTCAAGAAGCAAATGCTCACCCTCAAGGGTCTGTCCAATAAAGTGGCCGGCGACGGCGACGGCCACATGCGAGGCATGAGTTGTCTGCTCACCGGCAAAGAGCTTTTTCCCGGCAATATTCAGGGCGGTTCGGACAGCCCGGCCGGATGGTGCAAAGGGATTTCAATTGACCAGGAACTGAAGAACGTTCTCCAGGCCAACCCGCTGACGAAGACCCGCTTTGGCTCCCTGGAACTCGGCGTCGCCGTGCCCAACCGCGCCGATCCGTGGACGCGATGGACCTACGCCGGCCCCAATCAGCCGATCGCGCCCGTGGATGATCCGTATCAGTTCTTTGAAAAGATCTACGGCAGCATGAGGGACCGCGAAGATATCTCCAGCGTCCTCGACGAACTCGGCGACGACCTTAAGAAGATCTCCGGCACCGTCAGCGCAGAAGACAAGGCTCTGCTCGACCGTCATCTCACGTTTGTCCGGGAAATGGAGCGCGAACTGAGCGAACCGCAGGACCAGCCGCTCGCCGCGCCACAGGTGAAACTGGAGCCCGGGGTTTCCAACGAAAACGACAGCATCCCGAAACTCATGCGGATGCAGTTCGATCTCCTCGCCAACGCTTTCACCAACGACATGGCCCGCATCGCCACCGTGCAGTTTACCAACTCGGTCGGTCAGGCTAAAATGCGGTGGCTGGGCATCAATGACGGCCACCACTCGCTCTCCCACGAACCAGACAACAAGGCGGACGCTCAGGAAAAGCTGGCGAAGATCAACGTCTGGCTCTGCGAACAGCTCGCTGCCTTTGCAAAAAAACTGGCCGATACTCCGGAGCCCGGCGGCAGCGGATCCATGCTCGACCACACAACCATCCTCTGGACGAACGAACTGGGTAAAGGCAACTCCCACACCCACGACGACGTGCCTTTCATGCTCTGTGGCGGCGGCCTCGGATTCAAAACCGGCCGCGCCCTGCAGTTCGATAAGGCGGCGCACAACCGGCTCTGGCTCTCCATCGCCCAGGCTTTCGGACACGATCTCAAGACCTTCGGCAACGCGTCCCTCTGTGACGGTGGCGCGCTGAGCCTGACGTAACCCACGCTCCTACTGAGCGAGCTTGTAGCCAACGCCGTGGACCGTGAGCAGCCAGCGCGGGCTGGAGGCGGTGTCCCCCAGTTTCTTGCGCACCTGAGCGACGGTCTGATCCAGGGTTCGCGTGCTCACAGCGGCGGCATTCATGCCCCACACGGTTTCGAGCAACTGATCGCGGGTCAGCACGCGGCCACGGTGGCGGTAAAGGTGCACCAGCAACTCACACTCGCGCGGCGTGAGCGGCGTTGCTTCGCCGGCGCGCGTCACCATGTGATTCGATGGATCAATGTGGCAGTCGCCGATCTTGAAACTCGCGGCCTTCCCCTCCGGAGTGGTGCTGAATTCCGTGGAACGCCTCAACAGTGCATGAATGCGCGCGGTCAGCTCGTGCAGACCGAAGGGCTTGGTGACATAGTCATCAGCGCCGCATTCCAGACCGATGACCTTGTCCTTCTCCTGACTCTTTGCCGTGAGCATCAGGATCGGCACCCTCACCCCGGCCGCCCGCAGGTCGCGGCAACACTCGAACCCGTTCCGCCCTGGCATCATTACATCCATCACGATGAGATCCGGAGAAAAGGAGGCGAGCGTTTTTTCCACCACTCCGTCCCCACGTTCGCAGACTGCCGTCTCGTAGCCTTCGGCACTGAGCACTTCTTCAAGGCCGAAGCGGATGGAGGGGTCGTCTTCAACGATGAGAATCTTCATGGCATGCATCCTTTGCCGGTCAGGTTTTTTTGTCATGCGACGGATCGTAAAAAATATGTACGTCAGCCTTTGTGGTTCCCAGCAGCGTCTGGGCGCGTTTCAGGGCGTTCCGCGTGGAGATGTTCGGATTCTGCGCGCTGCCCATGAAGAGATTCTCCCGGCCTACGACGTCCACCATGCCACTGTTCCGCAACACGCGATAGACCTGCTTGCTGAGTACGCTGATGAGCAAGTGGCGGTCGCTGCTGCGGAGGTAGCCGATGAGTTCCTCCAGTGCCATGACGCTGGTGGCGTCGAGGTGCCGGGCGTTTTTCATCCGGAGAATGATGATGCGCAGGTTCTGATCGTGAGCAGTGCGCTGGATTTGCGTGCGGAAGAGTTCCGCCGCGCCGAAGAAGAGTTCGCCTTCCACATGCACTATGGAAATGCCGGGGTTCTGCCGCTCGCCGGTGGCCTGCTTTTCCTGGAGCGCACCGTCGGGACTGAATTCATATTCCACCAGCAACGGCCGTGCAGCTTTTCGCAGGTAGAGAAACACACTGGTGGCCACCCCGAGAAAGATGGCGACGTAGAGCGGCAGGATGAGAGTGCTGGCGATCGTCACTGCCAGCGTGATGGCGTCGCTGCGGGTGGCCCGCCAGCAGATGCGCAGGTGCCGGGGATTGATGAGGCTGGCAGCAACGCAAATGACAAGTGCCGCCAGCGCCGGGCGCGGAATATACGGCATCACCGGCCCGAGGAGAAGCGCCGCAGCGAGGCAAACGAGGCCGCAAACAAGACTGCTGATGGGGGTGCGCGCCCCGCTCGAGAAATTCAGTGCCGAACGCGTTAGGCTCCCGCTCGCAGGCATACCGCCGGCGAAGGCGCAGCCGACGTTGGCGATACCGCACGCGAGTAAATCCTGGTTCAGAGAGGTTTGCATCCCCGTTCGCCCTGAGAGCGACTTGCCCATGACAGTATTTTCCAGCGCCGCGAGAAACGCCAGAGCCATGGCCGGGCCGAAGAGCACGCTGAGAGCCTCCATGGCTGTGTTCACATCAAGGTCCGGGGCCGAAGGCAGTAGATCCTGCAATTGGAAGGCGTGCAGTCGCTCCACATGCCGCGCACCTTCCGGCAACAGAGCCGCGATTCCCGACATCCCTGCCAGCACGATGGCGAACGCCGGCAGCCGCGGCCAGGCGCGCCGCACTGCAAGGTAGGCAGCAATCGTCACCGCGCCAAGCAGCGCAGACCGGGGATTGATGCTCTCAACATGCATCGCCAGACTGGTAAGCATGGAGAAAAACATGGTGCCGCGCGCGCCTTCCGTGATGCCCAGCACCTCGCGGAGTTGCCCCGCAGCGATGAGCAGCCCCGCACCGGCTACGTAACCGACGATGACACTTCGGCTAATGTATTGCACCATGTCCGCCATCCGCAGCCCCGCTCCGGCAATGAGCAGCAACCCGGTGAGAAAGACCAAAGCCGGCAGCAGCACTGCCGCCGGCAGGCTGCTCACTCCCGCAAGGCCTGCCATGACAGAGAATACCATAAGCGCCGTCGCATTGGTCGGCCCCAGAATCGTGTAGCGAGACGCCGCGAAGAAGGCACCCGCCAGCGAAGCCACCGCGGAGCACATGATGCCCATGGCTTCGTGCGGCATTCCGGCGATCATCGCGTAGGCCATACCCTGCGGGATGGCGAGCAGCGCCACATTCAACCCCGCCGCCGCATCGTGGCGCAGGGCGTCCGTGGAGTAGCCCGTCAGGTTCTTCGCGAGTGGAAACGCCTTCAGGTGCCCGCCAGGAAGGAGCGAGCGCCATGAGAAACGGTTGGTGTTATCCGGCGACATAAGCAGTGCCCCGCACTACGCGCAGACGCCGCCTTGATGCCAGGAAAAAGAGCGCGTCCGCGAAAACGTGCAGGCTTTTCTGCTGCGCGGGGTGTAGAACCACTCCCACACCCATCCAAACTACCATGAAAGCCACCCTCCTTCTCTGCCTCTCCCTATGCACTGCCGCTGTCCTCACTGGTCAGGAGACGAAGAAATCCGACAAGCCAGTCGCCACCGCCGACTGGACGCAGCTCTTCAATCAGAAGGACCTCACCGGCTGGACGAATTCCGCTGGCACGGCTTCCACATGGGCCGTCGAGAACGCTTCCATGTCCGGTCAAAAAGGCAGCGGAGACATCTGGACGAAGGCGCGCTTTGGCAATTTCGTGCTGGAGGTTGAATTCAAAACCACCGGCAACAGCGGCGTCTTCTTCCGCACCGACAATCCCAAGGACCCGGTGCAGACCGGCATCGAGATCCAGGTGGACAACCCCGGCGGCCCCGACAAGCACAGCGTGGGAGCCATCTACGACCTCGTGCCGCCCTCAAAGAACGCCGGCAAGAAGGACGACTGGAACAAGTATGTCATCACCGCGCAGGGGGCCTTGATCAGCGTGGAGTTGAATGGCGAGAAAGTCGCCTCCATGGACCTCGACAAGTGGACTGAAGCCGGGAAAAACCCCGATGGCAGCGCCAACAAATACAAAAAGGCACTCAAGGAATGGAAACGCGAAGGCCACATCGGCTTCCAAGACCACGGTCACAAGGTCTGGTACCGCAATGTGCGGATCAAGGCACTGCATTAAACAGTCGGCGGGCCGGGCAGCTTTTAGCGAGTAACGACCTCATCGTTCCCTGCGGGCGGGGGAAGATTTGAGGCGGCACCGGATTTTGTAATTACCTCAACCCAAGCACCGGTACCGCCTCAATCCCCTCAACACATAAGCAAGAACTCACTGCCCATGTGTTGAAACAATAGTCCTTACTTTCATAGTAATCAATGGAAATTTTAGGAAATTTAAGTCTTTCGAACTAAATTTTGATTTGGTGAGCCTCTCCTTTTCGGTTCATGGGACCGGAAGCCCTCCCGGATGGGCTCTTTTTGCTGCCACCCATATGTCCCCTACGCTGCCAGCCCTCTTTTTGCTCGATGAACGGGCCGTTCCCAGGGGAGCGGCTTGGAATATGGCACTCGATGAAGCGCTGTTGAGCGAAACTGCGTTGCCGGTGCTCAGGGTTTATCGGTGGGCTGATCCCGCGGTTTCCTTCGGATACTTCCTGGACTGGGAAGCCGCGGAATCCATTAGCCGGGGGCGGGAAATCGTCCGCCGGTGGACAGGAGGCGGGCTGGTGGAACACGGGGAAGACTTTACCTGGTCGCTGATCCTGCCTGTGAGTGAGTCATTTTGCCGTGTGAGACCGGTGGAGAGTTACGTCGCCCTGCATGGAGCCCTCGCGGAGGCAATGCGAAGGGCAGGTCTGTCTGTAGAGCAGGTGCCGGGGCCCACATCTGCCCCAACCGGGGGACTTTGCTTCACCGCCCCGGCACCGGGGGACTTAATGTCCGGGAGCCGGAAAATAGCTGGGGCCGGTCAGAGGCGTTGCCGCAGCGGATTGCTCCACCAGGGCAGTGTTTCCGGAGTCACTCTGCCTGATGAATTCCCGCTCATCCTAGCCGGCGCGCTGGCTGACAAGGTGCTGGAATTTCCAGGAGCAAAGCTGCCGGTGGAAGCGGCAGGAAAACTGGTGCGCAACCGCTACGGCACCGACTCATGGCAGCGGCGGCGGTGATCCCCAAAGCAGCGGGTGGCGCTGCCAGTGGTCCAGCGCGGGGGCGAGGAATTGCTCGATCCGATCCATTTTGACCGTAGCAGCCGGTTGTCGGGCTGCGTTGAAAAGGGCGCGCGCCCATTCCTGCGGCGACATCATCTTCGATGCCGGTGGTTGTGGAGAAAGCGGGACGCGCAGCGCTGGATTCCGCGCGAGGAAATCCCGGCGCAATTCCGTCACCGGCTGGCTCAACACCTCCAACTGCGCCGTCAGACTCAGAGCCCCAAAGTCCGGGGACTCAAGACCCTCCGCAGGCCAATGCGCGGCCACTTGATGCAACTCCGCAGGCAAAAACTCAAGCAAGCGCAGCCGGCCCGCGGCAGTGCGCGCGGTCTCGGCGCCGGAATCGAAAGCCCCGGGCGGCACCCGCAGTTCCTTCCAGCCATTCCGGAAAGTGAACCCTGTAGCTTGTAGCGTTTCATCGAGGCCGGAGGGAATGCGCGCCGCCAGCAGCCGTCCGGCCGCCTCTCCGTATGGCAGTCCAAATCCTTCACGCAATGAAGTCACCACCACCGCATCCGCTGCCGCCAGCAAATGACTGACCGGCGGGCTGGAACCGTCCGCGCACACACCGGCGCGCAGCGGCCATCCGTGTCGCTCAGCGACAGATGTAAGCGTAGCAAAATATTCCCGCTCCGCCGCCGAACTCGCACCTCCTGTCGTCACCGTCACCGCATCCGGCGCGAGGCAGCGCTGCACAAGCAGCGCCTCCGCGATATTCTTGCGGCGCAAGCCACGGCACGGATAGAGCCACCAGGATTCTCGACCCGTCACGCGGCGGAGAAATTCGCGCGCGGCCTCTGCATCCACAAGAGTCACCGGTTCCGGACTTACAGAATTGGGCAGGAAATGAAATGCCCCTCCCGTCCATTCCCGGAGCCGGCGCGCGTCGTCGGCGTTAATGCAAAAATGCCTCACGCCGCCGCCGCCGCCTTCAGAGAGAGTCGCTGCCATCGCGTCACTCAGTGATCCAATCCCCTGCCCCTCCATTTCCGGCCAGCGTTCCCAGCGGCCATCCCACCACCAGTCGTGGTGGTGCAGCCACACCGGGCCCGCCGTCGCGGCCACTTCCTGCGCGAGAATCATGTTTCGGCCTACGCTCAGATTGTGCGCCCACAGGACCGAGTCGCCAGTCGTGATGCGCTGGAGCGCCGCACGCACCGCTGTGCGCACGGCGGAGGCCGGCAGTGATTGCTCCGACCAATAACCCAGTGAGGGCTCGATGAGCCATTCCACACCGCAGGGATGCAGAGTTGCCTCCAGTTTCCTGCGCCATTCTGCGTCTGGCGCTTCCCCCGCAGCCATGACCACACGCGACACGCATCCCTCAGCCACGAGAGCGGGCAGTCCGTTCTCAATGACCCGCCGAACGCCGCCGGGCCGGAAATGATAATGCAGCACTGCCAGTGTCATGCCCGCCAGCCTGCCGTGCTATGGATGACGTTCCAGGAGGAATGCAGACCTTGCCAGCGCCGCACGCCCGGCTCATTAGTGACCCTTCCCGCTCCCATGCCCGACTTTCTCCAGACCGGATCCATTCTCACGCTGCCTCTGCTCCAGGAGGACGCCAAGCGTCTCCGTGCCGATCTCACGGCGTGGTCCCTGAAACGTCCTCTGGCCCTGTTGCTGCCCTGCCATGCACGCGATCTCGAAAGCCCGGCGCTCACCCGCATCATCGCCACCGTCGCCGCCCTCCCCTGGATTTCGTACGTCATCGTTGGACTCGATGGCGCGGATGAAAAACAGCACCGGGAAGCGACGGCCAAATTCAAGGCCATCACCCAGGATATGATACTGGTGCACCACGACACCAGCGCGGTGGCTCCAGGCAAAGGCCGCAACATTCGCGACATCGCGAGCCTGCTGGCGAAACGACCGGACATCTTTGCTGTAGCCATTCACGACTGCGACATCCGCACCTACACCCGCGATTTTCTGGCGAGACTGTGCTGGCCGGTGCTGCATCCCGACGCAGGCATCCTCGCATGTAAGGGCTACTACGCGCGCGCGGCTGCCGCTCTCCACGGTCGCGTTTTCCGACTACTTTTCCAGCCACTGCTGCGCGCGTGGTGCGAGGTTTTTCCCGGCCAGCATTTCCCCGCCTTCCTCCGGGGCTTCCGTTATCCTCTCTCCGGCGAACTCTGCATCACCCGGGAGTTGCTGGCACGGCAGCAGTTTGATCCTGGCTGGGGATTTGAAGTGAGGATGCTGCACAGCCTCTACCGCACGGCGCCCCGGGCCATCTGTCAGTCTGAACTCTGCACCGCCTACGATCACAAACACCAGAGCCCCGCCGCCCTCGTCGTCATGGCGGAGGAGATCATCCACACGTTTCTCGAAACCCTCAGCAGCGGAGGCCCGCTTCCAAAGTCCGCCGAATGCGACTCCCTGCTGCGGGCCTTTCAAAACTACGCCGCCGGGGCGCTTCGGGAGTCGGCCCTCATGGCGCAAATGCACGACCTCAAACACGATAGAGCGGAGGAACTGGAACTGGCCTCCAGCTTCACCGCCGCAGTGCGCATCTCCCTGACAGCCGCTGCCAGGAGCGCAGGACGCGGCACCCCTGGTGTCCGACGATGAACGTGCTCCACGCCATCTCCGAAACGAAAGTCGCCCGCTCCCTTTGAGAGGAAACGGGCGACTGCGGGACAGGGGATTCTCGATCAGCGGCGGGCTCAGATTCCCGGAGTGGCCACGCTATTCTTGAAGTAGGTCTTCTTCAATGTGGCGGTCCGGCGGCTGATTTGATCGAGGTTATAGATTCGAAGAGAAATCGTTTCGGCGGCTGCGGGGTTTTGGGCGGCGACGGCTCTGGCGTAGGACTGGAGCCGGCGGGTGGAGTCGTTGAGGTCTGAGATTTGCTGGGCGATAGCTTTAACGCCGCGGCCTTCCTGACAGATGACGCGGAGGCGACGCTCTTCACGGTCGGCCCAGAGGATGGCGGTTCCCAGAGCGGCCGGGCCGCCGACGAGTTCGCCGTTGGGACGGAAACACGGAGCATCATGCGGCTGATCGTCGTAGTAGCGGGGCACTTCGGATATGGGAGTCTCAGCGACGCCCCGACCATTGGGCATAATGATCGTGGGAGTGATGAAGATCATCAGGTTCTTATGCGTGCGATCCTTATAGCGGTTCTTGAAGGCCCAGCCGAGGACGGGGATGCGGCTCAGGACGGGCATTCCAGTGCCGGAGCGGGTATCGGTGGCTTCGTCCAGACCGGCGATGGCGACGGTGTAGCCGGATTTGACCTTCAGCGGGGAGGTATAGACGCGGCTGCTGGGCACAGGGTAGGTGTTGCCGTCAATGACTTCACTGCCGATGACATTGGCCACGACGATCTTCGTCTGCATGAGGACATCGTTGTCGCCCATCTGCTTGGGCAGGATATTCACCGTAGTGCCGATGGGCATGAATGCGACGCTGCTGGTGCTGGTGCCAGTGCCGGCGGAAACGCTGCTGCTGGAGGCAAGCACGGGGAAGTTGACGACGCTGCGCATGTTGACGGAACGGTTGTTCAGCGTCAGGACGCGGGGGTAGCTGACCGTGCTGGTCTGGCGGTCCTTGAGAAGGAAGTTGAGCTTCACATTCAAGTCGCCAGGCGAAAGAATGGCAGCGCTGGGCCACTGGGTGGCGCTGAGGTTGTTCAGATCCAGGGTGGTATCGAGGCCCGTGAGGTTCAGCGGGTAACCGCCATCAAGCGTGCCGGACCAGTCAATGCCCATCTGATTCTTCGGATCCATGGTGGTCTCGACGAATTTGAACTCCACCGCGATGAGAGGCTGCGGAGTATCAAGCGTCGCAAGGTAGGCTCCCACCATCTGGTGCTGCTGCCGCGTCGCGACGACAAAAAGGGTATTACCATCGGAGTTCCACACGACCGTGGGTTCTTTGCTCTCACTGGCTCTTCCATCTTCGTCAGTCGGTTTCGGACGCGATTTGAGGCGCATTGGGGAGTTGGAAAACTCGTCCACGCTGAAATTAGCCGCAACGTTGGCATCCAGTCCGGTAGTACCTACACCGAGGAGCTTCTCCACATTCTCCACGAGCGCTTTGGCTTCCACTTTGAAGCTGAAGTTGGTGGCACCGAGGTCCATACCGCCACCAAATCCGCCACCGCCACCACCGCCCATGCCGCCGCCGCCGCCCATGCCGCCGCCACCACCGCCAAATCCACCGCCGCCTCCGCCCATACCGCCGCCGCCCATGCCACCGCCACTCTCGCCACCACTACCACCGCCACCGACATCCCCCTCTGCTTTTTCGGCGGAATTATACTTAATCACATAAGTCCGGGCGATGAGTTCAGCATCGTCGTAAGGCCTCATGTGCCACACGCCGCGATCATAGACGAGCGCGATGCCGTATTCGTCCGCGATGGTCTCCAATGCGGAAAACGGGCTGGCATTCATGTTCAGAGTCACCAGTTGCTTGTCCCAGTCCTTGTTCTGCTGTGCAGAGAGCCACCGGATGCCGGATTTCGTCGCGAGCATCCGCAGCACCGTGCTCAACGAGGCCCGATCAAAAGTCACGTCGCCGGAGGGTTGATTCACCAGCCGGTCGCGCACCGCTTCATAGTTGGGATCGGCATTCACCAGTGACTGAGGCGACGTCGTTTGCGCAGTTACTGCTGCCTGGCCGGCAGCATAAGGAGCCATGGAGATCATCCCGAGCAGGGAGAGTAAGGCGGTGCACAGAGTGGCTGGCCGAAGGGGCTTTATTGTATTCATTGCAGCGTGGAGTTTGGTGGTCGGTTGGTTTGGAAAGCGTCGGCCGAGGCCGGTGATGGAACGTATGGTAGTGTCTGGAAGGTATAAATTTCATATATGTTACAATTACAGGAACGAAAGATCAAGATATATTTCAAACATTTTAGTAATTTCCATAATTTTAAGCAACAACAAGGCCTGGAAGCGATCCGCTTTGCCCTTGGGCCGACAATCATTTCACGGAGTGCGATGCGCCGAGCATCCCTCCAATATCCTCAAACTTGACCGCCCCCGCCGCGAAGAAAAGCCGCCGCGCCACCAGGTCAGTTCCCCATGCCTGCGTGAATGCCTTCATGCCGTTCCAACCTGAACGAGCTTATCTCCTTAGCATGAATTCGCCCTCCTGTCCCCGTTCCGTGATGATGCAGACGCTTTGCGCCCTGGTCATGCTTCTTCAAGCGCAGCCGCTTGCCGCAGCGAATGCCGATGCATGGCCGGGGGACAACTACACCGGGCCGCTCACGCCGGTCAGTGGCACGCTGGGTGCGGCGCAGACGCCTTTGCTAAGTTACGGCGTGTATCCCGCGGCGGGGTCGCAATGGCGTTATAAGACGGACTTCACGGCGACCACGCTGGCGCAGTTCATCACCGCGCACGGCAATTCCTGGCGGAATGAGAGCTTCGACGACTCCGCCTGGGCGCAGGGAGCTTCGCAGATCGGCTATGGAGAGGCCGTGCGGGATGAAGTGACCCTCGTGCCGCGCACCGACTACAGCACGGCGGCGACTGTGCAGAGCGGTCCAGTGGGGCTTTTCCGCCGCTCCTTTTCCATCAGCAGTGTGGCCGCCCTCTCAGGCGTCGCGGGCCGCGTGCTCTTCGATGACTCCTGCGCCGTTTATGTGAACGGCACACAGGTCTTCCGCCACGCGGACCTCACTGCCAATGCGCCGCTCACGGAATACACCGAAACCACCACCGCCACCACGCGGGAGAATGAGGAGGCCAATTTCACCGTGCCCCTGGCCTTGCTGCATGACGGGGCCAATACCATCGCGGTGGAGGTGCATCAGCACGACGCCGGAAGCGGCGATCTGTCGTTCGATCTCCGGCTTTCCTCCACTGCCACTGCGGCCAGTACCGTCGAGTGGACCGCGGCAGGCGGCCCATATCACCTCACCGGCGATGTCACGGTGCCTTCGGGCTCCACGCTCAGCATCGGTCCCGGCACGCGGGTCTTTGCCGATGGCACGCGGCGGCTCATCGTGAACGGCATTATCAAAGTCCTGGGCACCGCCGCAGCTCCGGTGCGGTTTTCCCATCTACCCGGAGCGCCTCTGGTGGACGACCCGCGCGAACCCGGCACCCAGACCGTGCCGCCCAAGTGGGCCGGCATTCTCGTGCAGGACAGCCTCTCCGCGGAGAATCTCATCCGCCATGCCACTTTCTACGGCGCTCAGCCCACGGCCGTGGAAGGCAGCATCACCGTGGTACGCGCGGCCTGCGTCGTGGACCACTGCCTTTTCTGCGCCACCTACCTGCACGGCGTCTATGGCAAGAATTGCTCGCTCACCGTGCAGGACAGCATCTTCCCTGACGTCTTCCCTCCGGGTAAGGAAGCGCTGGGCGAGGTACTGGACAACCTCAGTGAATTCGTGGAAGTGGACAGCCCGCCCGCCGACGCCGGCATCGCCGGGAATCCCGCCTTCGTGGACGGCTTCCCTGTGGGCGGCGTACTGCGGCTCTACCGCAACCACTTCTACGGCAGCAGCGGGCACAATGACCTCGTGGACATCACTGCGGGCAAGTGGGGCGTGACGCCGGTGCTGGATGTGCAGGACAACCACTTTCACGGGCCCACCGGCGATGAGCACATAGACCTCAATGGCGACGCCTACATCGCGGGCAACGTCTTCGAGAACTGCACCAAGGACATCTACACCTCCGATCACGGCTATGCGAATGCCATCTCCTCCGATCTGGGCGGCACCGACACCACCGTCGTGGTGGTGCGGAATATATTCACCCACTGCGACCACGCGGTGAATGTGAAACGCGGCAGCGGTGTCATCTTCGAGCACAACACCGTGGCCGGTGTGAATGCCGACTATCACTTTGAGAAAACAACCGGGATGACCACCTTCACTCAGGAAGTGAAGGGCTCGGCGATCAACTTCTTCATCCCGGAAGACACGGGCCGGCCCGGCGACGGCGCGTTTGCCGCGTGGAATATCTTTCACGGCCAGGCGAACGGCGGCGCTCTGCCGCGCGTGCTGAGCTGGGCCGACCGCGACCTCGCGGCCCAGCCGCAAAAGACCACGAAGCTGGAAATGGCGCACAACTTCATTGATCCCGGCATCCAGGACGCCGTAATCGGCTCACAGCATCCTGATAACGTGCTGGCCGCCGTGTGGCAGCCGGTCGTGGCGGACCCGCTGTTCGTGAATCGCGCGGCGCGCGACTACGCCCTCAGCGGCGCGTCACCCGCCCGCGGAGCCGGACCCTTCGGCCACGACGCCGGATACTCCATCCCGCCCGGCTGCTACCTGGGGAACCTGCCGCCTGCCGCCACCGCCGGCACCAGCGCCGCGATTACCATCGGCGGCCCGGGCATTTTCAGCTACCGCTGGCGGCTCGACGGCGGCGCATGGAGCGCGGAGGTTTCCATCGCCCCCGGCGTCTTCCCCCGCACCGGCCCCACCGTGCGCACCGCCACGCTCAGCCTCACCGGCCTCGCCGCCGGATTGCACACCCTGGAAGTCATCGGCCAGGACTTCGCCAGGAATTGGCAGGCCACTCCCGCCACCGCCACCTGGCTCGTCTCCGCCACGCCCCCCGTTGATTATCCACTGTGGCTGGCATGGCACGGCATCACCGACGGCTCCGACGGCGACGGCGACGGCCTCAGTTCACTGACAGAATTCGCCTTCGCCAGCGATCCCGCCAGCGCCGGCCCGCCTCCGGGCACCTCTCAGCCGGGCACCGGCAGTCTCGCCATGCTGCTGTCGCTGCCGGAAAATGCCACGCTCACCCAGGGCCATGGACGCCCCGGCGTCTCGTATCATGTCGAAGTCAGTGCCGACCTCACTCCTTCCGGCTGGACGGTGGTGGCGGTGAAAACGCCCGGCGCCGCATGGACCGGCACCGTCACCACCGGCCCGGCCAGCGCCGGCCTGGTGCCGGTCACCGTTCGCGCTCCCGGCACCCTGGCGAGCGGTCAGCGTTACTTCCTCCGTGTGCGGGCGGAATGGAATCCGTGATGACAGGCCATTTTCGGCGGCCTCTGCGCCGGGCGGCGGCGGTGACGACATCGTCCGCGAGTTGAAAATGCGGCTCTGATCAACGCGCGCCCGGCTGGGCTTTGTGTGCCTCACGGGCCGGTGACGTGGAGGCGGACGAAGAGTCTCGGATTGGCACCAAGCGGGATGGTGACGGTGACGGTGTCGGGGGCCGCGCCGTTTTCCAAAACGGCGATGGTGGCGTTCCCGGGGTCCACGGCGGTCGTCCACGGGGCGAGGAGATCGGTGTCGAACTCGACAGTGGGGTTGAGATATTCGGAGTCGTCGCGGCGGGTGTAGCTGAACACGAGGTTGCCCCCGGAAATGGCGGCAGTGGGGAGGCTGGTGCCAGTGCCGGAGAGGGGGTTGCCGTCGAGCACGAACTCAATGCCGTTGGTGAGCCCGTCTTTTTCAGGGTCGTCAGTGAAGCCGGCTTCGTGTCCAGGGCTGCCGTCGAGTCCTTTGACGGCGGCCCATGCGGCATAACCGGCGGGCAGTGCCGGGGTGAGGGTCGCGGTAGTGGCGGTGTAGGTGACAGCGTAGCCGGCGGGCACGGTGGCGAAGGTGCCGCTGAGGGTGCCGGTGCATTCGGCGATGACGTAGCTGGGGGCGGTGAATCCGCCGCCGAGGACGCTGAGGGTGACTGCGGAGGCGGCTCCGAGGGTGAGGTTGCCGTTGACCATGAGTTTGTCGGCGGCGGCTCCGTTCACTTCGACGGCGAGGGTGCCATTGAGCGTGGCGGCGCCGGTGGTGAGCGTGCCGGCGCTGTTGCCGGGGGCGAGGGTGCCGTTGGCAACAACGGTGCCGGCGATGCTTCCGCTTCCCCCGAGGAGGGCGGTGGCGGCGACGGTCGTCGCGGTGTTGCCCAGCACGCCATTCACGATGAGGCGTCCGCCATTCACGACAGTGGGACCGGTATAGGCGCTGGTGTTAGTGATAGTCCACATGCCCGCGCCTTCTTTGGTGAGGCCGGGAATGTTGACGCCGTTGTCGGAGAGGACGCCGCTGAAAGTGCCGTTGGCCGCTCCGTCGAGGATGAGAGCACGCAGCGTGGCGCTGGGGGTGAAGGTGCCGGAGAGTGTGAGCGTGCCGCCGTCCACCCGGGCGCGGGTGGGGCCGCCGCCGGCGGTGAGGTTGAAGTTCCCGGCGATGGTGTTATTGCCGGCTTCGTTGACGATGCCGCCGTTGCCGGTGCTGGAGCTGGAGGAGAAGCTGAAGGTGGAGGGCAGGCTGATGTCGCCACCGCTGCCGTCGAGCCGCAGACTGGGCTGGCCGGCCGTCCCGGCGGTCATGGTAATGGTCTTCGTGCCGGTGCCGAGGCCGTTGCTGCTGGTGATGCGCAGGCCACCGAGGCCGATGGTCACGTTGCCGGAGAAGCTGTTGTTGCCGGAAAGGGTGACGATGGAGCCGGCCACGCCGTTGACGTTCACCGCGCCGGTGCCGCCGATGTCATTGAGGACGAGATAACCCGTATCGCTGCGGCGGAAGTCGAGCGTGCCGTTGTTCGTCACCGCGGCGGTGCCAAGGTTGCCGGTGAGGCCGGTGCCGGGATTGAGCGTGCTGGGATTATTGGCAACGGCGGTGACGGCGGCATTCCCGATGGCGATGGTGCCGGCGGAAATAAGGGTGGCCCCGCTATAGGTGTTTGCTCCCGTGAGGGTGGAGACGCCAGCCGCCACTTTCGTGAGGGCGAGCGTGCCCGCGCCGTCGCTGATGACGCCGTTGATGGTCATGGCTCCAACGGATGCGGTGGTGCCGAGCGTGAGCGTCTGCGCGCCCGCATTCACCGGCGTGATGCTGCCATTGAGGGTGCCGCCTTCGGTGCCGATGGTGGTGCTTCCGCCAAGCGTGACCGGTGCATTGAGCGTGCCGGCGATGCGCATCGCCCCGCGGCTCTCGCTGTTGCCGGTGCCGGTGAGGCTGACCGCCGCGAAGGTATTTACTCCAGAGCTGAGGAATATCTGGGTGCCGCTGCCCACGAAAACGGAAGCGCCCGGAGCATTGACGGCGGTGACGGTCCACTTGTCTCCCGTCGCGCCGGGAGCGGAGAGCTGGATCGTGCCGGTGAAGCCGCCCACGTTGGGCATACTCGTATTCCGCGCCGTGGTGCCAGCAGCGAAGTTGAGCCTGAGCAGGCCCGCGCCGGTGAAGGCGTTCGCGAGATTGGGCGTGACGTTTGTGGTGGTGGTGCTGTTCAACTGCACCGTCGCTCCCGCGGCGATGGACGTGGGGCCGGTGCCGATGGCGTTTTGCAGGTTGGAGATCGTCGCCATGATCGTGCCGCCGGTGACCGTGTTGCCACCGGCGTAGGTATTCGCAGAAGGAAGGGTGAGCGTGCCGTCGCCGGACTTGGTGAGGCTGCCAGCGGCGAGAGTGCCGCCGGAGAAAGTGTAGTCATTTCCCGCAGAAGTCGTCACGGCTACGGAGGCGGGGTTCAGCGCGCCGGTGAGCGTCACCGTCTGCGGACCTGCGGGCGCATTGAAGACCACGGTGTCGCCAGTGACGAACCGCTGATCGCCCTCCACCCAGTCGGTTTCCGCGCCGCCATTTTCCCATGTGGTGCCGGTGGCATTCCATGTGCGCAAAGCGGTGCCGAGGTCGAGCGTGATGGCGCTGCCGGTATCCGCGAAGTTGGCGGTGCGATACCCCGCCGCATTGACGAAGGTGAAGTTGGCCGTGGTCCCGGTGAACGGGACGCCGTAGTTGAGCACCGTAATGGCCCCCGCGCCGGGGCTGCCGGTGAGACTCACGGTATTGGTGCCGGTAGCGGTTAGCCCGCTGGTGGCCGTCAAGGCACCGGCAGTGGACGGGTCCACATAGAGTGTGTTGCCGGCGAGCGTCAGGGACTTCACCGCGCCCTCGCCACCCAGCTCCGTGCCGGCAGCCAGGGAGACATCAGAATTCGCGGCGCTGCCGGTGACATTCAGCCGGCCCAGCGTCACCGACGTGGGGCCGGAATGAAGCGTCGCCCCCGATAGCGTGAGCGCGCCCGCGCCCTGCTTTGTCAATCCACCCACGCCTATGAGCGCCCCGCCGTAGGTGGAATTCGTGGCATCGCCCACCGTCAGCGAGTGCGTCTGGATATTGATGTTGCCCCCCGCCGCCCCGCCGCCGGACAACGCGCCGATAACCAACGGCGCACCGAGTTCCACTCTGGCCGTGGCCGCGTTTGACATACTCAGGGTGGAAGTGGCCGCCAGGGCGGTGCTGCTGGTCAGGATCAGCTTACCCGAGGCTACTCCCGTTCCGCCCGTGTAGGTGTTCGATCCGGCGAAGGTCACATCCCCACCGCCTTGAACCGCCACGGAATGCGGTCCGCTGATCCCGGCAGCGTCTGCGCTGTTCAGCGTGTATGCCTGCGCTGCCGTATTGAGGAAGGAAACATTCGCCCCGGTCACCCCGCCCGCTGCGATACTCACCGTGCCCGTGCCAACTGCGGATCCTCCCAGCGTCTGCGTGTCGGCGAACACCACGTTCGGCACCAGCGCCTTCGCCGTGGCAAAAGTCCCCGCGGTCCCGATCCCATCCACGCTGAAATTCGGCGTCGTCGCCGCGTCCCAGTCACTGCCCGACGTGCCGTTCCACCAGCCCACGTTCGTCACATCCCGCAGTTGGATGCCATTGATCTGCGGCAGCCCGACTCCCGCCACCGACGACATCGTGAACGCATTCGTCCCGCCGTCCGCCGTGAAAAATCCAGTCGCCACCTGGCCGTTCGCACCCACCACATTCCCGACATTGAAATCAAACGGCACACTGTTCGCTCCATTGATGGTCTGCACCCGCGTCGTCGTCGCTCCGGTGCGCGGATCGCCCACCCAGAGCTGGACTTGATACTGCCGGCCCGTCGTCAGTCCCGGCAGCGTCACCGTGCCCGTCGTGCCGAGCGTGGTATTATAAACCGCCCCTACCAGCATCGCCTTGTAGGCCGCGTCGAGATTGAGGAAAGGAGCGACAGTGGAAGTGAACGCCGTCGCATTCGTTGTCCCGAAGGTGGCCAGGCTCAGATTCGGCCCCGCCGTGCCATTCGTTGTCGTGATCTTCGTGAAGGTGACGCCATTCACCGTCTGCGTCGTGCTCCAGTCATAGGCGAAAACCCCGGTGCCGACTGTCGAGACATCCGCAGTGCCCGCGATCGTCGCCGGGTTCAGAAAAGTGATCGGCGCCGCCGTGGCGGTCGCGGCGAAAGACAGGGTGAGAATGCAGGGCAGGAAGGAGTGAGCGTAGGTTTTCATGGTGTGGTGGATGATTATTAAATGGCGTTAAATCAGAAAGTTCCCGGGAGCGCAACGATGATGACACGATGATGAAATGAATCGTCGGGGAGGATGGGGGAGCGAGGAGTCCTAAAGACAAGACGGATGATCTTGAACCACGTCACGGAGGGGGGCCGCGTCCAGGCAATCCATTGGACCCGTAGGCCGAAGCGTTACCATCGGCAGCAGACCAGCGATACCCGCCAAGGATGGACCAGTGACCCTATTTTCGTCGTCAGCGCAGGACCGTGACCATTCCGTCACTGGCGGGCTGCGCGGGCAGATTGCTTTTTAGATAGACGCCGCATCTGAATCCGGGCATGAAGGATTTGCTCACCTCCAAAAAATCATGAAATCCCAAACCCCCATTCTCCTCTCAGTCGCCGCCGTGGCCTCGCTGGCCATTGTCACTCTCACCGGTCAGGAACCTTCCAGGTCTCCGGCGGCTCCGGCCGGCAAACCCGCCAGCGTGACGCTGTTTCAAAACGTCAAAATCTTCGACGGCAAGTCCGCCGCACTCTCCGCGCCGATGCATGTCCTCGTGCGCGGCAATAAGATCGAGAAAATCTCCGCGGAGGCGATTCCCACCGACCGCCGGGCCGACACGAAGATCATCGAGGGCGGCGGGCGCACGCTGATGCCGGGGCTGATTGATGCCCACGTGCATACCATGATGGAAAGCATCTCGCTGTCCGCCGGCCTCACTTCGGACATCAGCTATGTCACCCTGGTCGCCGCGCGGGCATCGGCGAATCAACTGCTGCGCGGGTTCACTACCGTCCGCGACGTCGGCGGCGCAGCCTTCAGTCTCAAGGCCGCCATTGACCAGGGCCTTCACGACGGTCCCCGCATCTACCCCTCCGGTGCCACCATTTCGCAGACCGGCGGCCACGGCGATTTCCGCATGCCCAATGAAGTGCCGGAGGATACCGTCGCCCCGCTCACCTACATGGAGAAGACCGGCATGACCATGATAGCCGACGGCGCAGACGAAGTCCTGAAGCGCGTCCGCGAGCAGCTCCGCAATGGAGCCACCCAGATCAAACTGATGGCCGGCGGCGGAGTCTCTTCCAGTTATGACCCTCTCGATGTCACCCAATACACTTCCGCCGAGTTTGCCGCCGCGGTCAGTGCTGCGGAGAACTGGGGCACCTACGTCACCGTCCACGCTTACACTCCCAAGGCCATCCGCACCGCCGTCGAAGCAGGAGTGAAGTGTCTGGAGCATGGTCAGATGATTGATGAGGACACGGCAAAGTTTATCGCCGAAAAAGGGGTCTGGTGGAGCCTCCAGCCTTTCATGGAAGACCCGGATGCTCCTTCCGCTTTTGCCGAAGGCTCGCCCAACCGCATCAAGCAGCAGCAAATGTTCGCCGGCACCGACGCCGCGTATCAGCTCGCGAAGAAGTACAAGATAAAAACCGCCTTCGGCACCGACATGCTCTTCAGCCCCGCCAACGCCGGCACCCAGGGCAAGCAGCTCACGCGGCTGAAAAAATGGTACACACCGGCTGAGATCCTGATCATGGCCACCTCCACGAACGCCGAACTTCTTACAATGTCCGGCCCGCGTAATCCTTATCCCGGCAAGCTCGGCGTCGTCGAGGAAGGTGCCTACGCCGACCTCATCCTGGTCAACGGCAACCCCCTCGAAAACCTCGATCTCGTCGCCGACCCCGATGCGAACTTCACCGTCATCATGAAGGATGGGAAGATCTACAAGAACACCATTCAGTAGTTTCCCACCAGCCACCAGCCGACCCCCATGACTCCTGCAACCCGCCTTCTCATTTCCAGCCTCCTCGTCTTCCCGGGCACACTGATGGCCGAGGACACCGCCAAAGACACCTCCGGCACCAATCCCACGCTGCTGCTGCGCTCGCTCAATCTGAGCGATGAATACTCCTCGCTTCAGTCAGGCGACTACCTCAACAATCTCAGCCTGAAATACACCGAGCCATTCATGGACGGCAAAATGAGCCTGAGGCTGACAGTGCCCGCGCTGTGGACCGATGCCGGCCCAGGAGGCTCCGGCCTGGGGGATATTAGTCTGAAGTGGACCTGGGTGGCCAGCGTTGCCAAGACGGATGGCTGGGTCATTAACACGGAACTCTACGCTCCCACAGGTGACGAATTTTTCACCGGCGACCAGTGGGTGCTGGCTCCCGGTGTCACCTACGTTCGTTTCCTCAGTCCAGAGGTCATCGTTGCCCCGGCTTACGTCCACTCGCTCGGATTCGCAGGCAATGAGAGCGCCGTGGATGTGAACGCCGGCACCATTGACCTCTACCTTGTCTATCGCCCCAAAGGCAAAAGCTGGTGGCTCACCGCCGACCTCACCGCGTCCATGAACTACGAGAACACCGATCAGACCCCCATGAACTTCGAACTCCAGTACGGACGCAAACTCGGCAGCCTCGGCTCCGCCACCGTCAACGGATTCCTCCGCCCCGGCATCGGATTCGGCGATGACCGTCCCTACGACTGGAACCTCCAGGCCGGCATCAGCATCATCGGGTTTTGATCAATCCG
>JANOZA010000280.1:0-5590 GCA_031429155.1 Verrucomicrobiota bacterium
GTCGGAGCGCGGGTCTTTCAGTTCCAGACTGACGCCACCGCCGTCGGCGGCTTCCGGCCATCGGCCGCCGTCGGCCCATGGGACTTCATCCACCACTGTGTCCGAAGCATCCCGCAGCCGGAGTCGCTCGCCACCGTCGCCAAGACTGCCGCTGAATTGGGTTTGGTTCACCACGACGAAACCACCCGCCGGGACGATAGTGTTCGGGGCAAAAGTGTAGCTCACCGAGTCACTCAACCGCCAGCCGCCGATGTTCACGTCCGCCACGGTGTAGTTATGCAATTCCACGAATTCCTCCGGATTCTCCACATACGCTGCCGCAGGCACTTCACTCCGATACTGGGGGCGCTTGTGATACAGGAGTTCGTTGATGACCACCGGCCCGGTCAGAACGGCGGGCGGTGCGGTAACGGCAGTGTCCATCGAAACCAGCGCCAGAGACGCATCCCAGCCGGTGCCAGTATCCGCGCCTGCGCTGACTTTGACTGCCAACTGATGCGAGCCCAATGCCAGCGCAGGCGCGTTTATGAGGCGATTGAGCGCGGCATTTTGCGGCGTAGCATGAACGACCTCTACACCATCCAGGTAAATCCACGCCTCTCCGCGAAGCCGGCCTGTCAGCAGCAACTGTGGCAGCGTAATCCCATTCGGCAGAACGAAGGCCTTCCGAAAATAATACACTGGCCGCGGGGGCAGCGGTGTCGCGGGCGATGTGCCCGCTACATCTGCCGAGCCGAGAATCCCCGCGCCGTAACTCCAGCCTCCGTCCTGAAATCCCAACTGTGTCCACCCCGGTGGCGGAGTCGCGCCCGTTTGCTCATACTTCCAAACACTCCCCGCCGTAAACGCAATCCGCTGCGCCGGACTAGCAGACGCCGGCGCTGCCGGGAAATTCTCCGCGCCCGGTGTGCCGCCAGCCTGCGCGCTCGCGGCCCAGTTTTGCGGCGGCTCGCTTCCAGAGTTCGGAGAGAGCTTCGCCAGCGTCGCTCCCGTGCCCTCCGGCTCCGCCGGCCAGGCGCCGGTGTTATCGTAAATCACTTGATCCATCAGCCGGCCATGCCGTGTGTTGAGCCGCAGTTCCTCGCCGGCATTGTCCAGGATGCCGGTGAACGGCCCGACCGCCCCCGAGGGATTGCCTGCGGCATTCGATACGACGAGATGCGCCCCCGGCTGCATCGTGGTTCCGTCAGGAATCGTAAAATCCATTCCGCCAGCAAGCTTCCAGCCACCCACATCCACCGGGATGCTGAACTGGTTGTGCAACTCGACCCATTCCGGTCCGCCGCCGGATGGCGCGTAGTGGATTTCATTGAACGTCACCACACAGTCAGGGCTGGCAGAAGCCGCCGTGATAGTGAGGACAAAGGCGGAAGCGAGTTGGAACAGGCGCATGAGTGCGCGCATTAGATCAGTTCGCCCGCCACTTGGCCAGAACCTTCCGCCCTTAGTTTGGAATAACCGGAAGCGACTTATACCAGCAGGTTTTAGAAAACCCCTGCCGCCTTCCGTCCGATCCAGAAGATTGCGAGAAGCCCTACCAGCGTGCCGGCCCAGGCGGGGTGCGCCCAGATTTGCAGTCGGCGCTCCGTCATTTCCTCGGGGGGCAGGGCGGCGATGGCAGCGAGGACTTTGGCAGGGTCGGCGGTGTCGAGGAACTGGCCGCGTGTGATCTGGGCGATCTCGCGGAGGACTTCCGGTCGTGCGGGCGAGCCGCGTTTTTCGCGGCGGGTGCCCTGGACGGAGATGGTGGCTTCCAGGGCGGTGCCGGCTTCGGCACAGGTGAGGCGGACTTTGAAATCGCCGGGCTCGTTCGGAGTAAACGTGCCGGTGAAAAGGCCCCAGGCTTCCGCGCCGGCGGGCAGCAGCCGCACGCTGGAGGGTTTGCCTGTTGGGGAAACAAGCTGCGCGATGACAGCACCGTCGCGCAGAGGCTCGCCGGTGACGCTCATGACGTTGGCATTCAGCGTGAGGGTGCCGCCGGTGCGCGGGCGGTCGGGGGTGAAGAAGAGCCGCATCTTATCACCCTGCGCCATGTTCCGCTGATAGGACATCCAGCGGGCTACCTGACCCCAGAAGCGATAGTGATATTTGTCCTCCACTCCACGGCGCCAACGCCAGGCGCCATCGGCACCCATATAAAGAATTTTGCCGGCGCCGTAGGTGCGCGTCACGATGAGCGGCACCCGGCCAAACTGATTCGACTCCGTGGCGTGTGTGGCGAGGACTTCCGTGCCGTTCTTGGCACGCAGCGCGGGCGCATACCACTGGAACCCGGGAAGCGTGGACCAGACTTTGGCACTGGCTTCCTCGGTGTCTTCCAGCTTGGTCAGGAGACTCTGCTTGCCGGCTTCCGTGAGGACGAATTTCCCCGGTGCCGCCGTGCCCCAGCCACGGGGCTGGGCTTCGTCCCACACGACGGGGAGGAGTTCGGTGAGTTGCGTCGCCAGCAGCGAGGCGGTGTGGCCGCGCAGGCCAGGCAGGAAGACGAGGCCGCTCGCCTGATCGCGTACCATTTTCACAATGGAGGCGCACTGCTCAGCGGTGAGCTGACCTTTGTCCACGCCCACGTCGCCAAGGAAGATTACGTCGAACTTCGTCAGTTCGTCGTCCTTGGGGAATTCCTTGAGGTAGCCTTTTCCGGAACCGACCTGGCCGATGTCAGGGTGAAAGAGCAGGGTGCTCACTTCCACGCCGGGATCGCGCTGGAGGGCGTTGCGCAGATAGCGGTATTCCCAGCGCGGATAGCTTTCGATGACCAGCACGCGGAGCTGCTCTTTGCGGATGTCGAGTTCGGCTTCGATCTTGTTATTCTCTACGTTGCGCTCGGCGCCGGTTTTGGGGACGCTGAGGGTCAACTTCACTTTACCTGGATCACCGGGCTTCCACACGATGGCGTCCTGGAGGCGGCCCATGGCAGGAAGAGTGACCTCCTGCCGGATTTCCTGACCGGTGGATGTCGTCATCGTGACGCTCACGATTTCATCACGGGGCAGCGCAGAGTCTATGGAGAACGGAATGCGCAGCGGCTTGCCGGCGACGGCGAACGTGGGGACATCAAAGCTGACGATTTCAATGTCAGGCAGTCGCGTGTCCGCGCCAGTGGTCACAGCCATCACGGGAACACCCCGCATCCGCAGCCGGGTCGCGGCCTGAGCAGGAGCCAAGCCAACATTCCAATCACCATCGGAGGCGAGCACGACGGCCGCGAGCCGCGGCTGCTGTTCCAAAATGCGCTGGAGCGCGGCTTGCAGATCGGTGCCCTCAGCGGGCGGATCCTCGCCGGAGGAAAAAGGTTCGATGACGACACCCATGCGCTCGCGCAGCGGGTTCCACAGCGCCGGATCAATCAGCGGAGCCGCAGCATCCGTGCGCGACTTCGCCTCTGCGGCAGGGTCCGCGACGTTTACGACGTCGCGCGTTTCCATACTCCCGGAAGCATCGTGAAGAATGGCCACGACAGGCTTCGTGTCCGGCTTGAATGTCTCGCGCCATTCCGGCTGCAGCAGCGTGATGGCGATACCGACGGCCACGAGCACGCGCAGAAACTCAAGGATGCCAATGGCCCGCCGCCAGCCGGAGCGTTTCCAGCCGACAACCGCCAGCACCACCACGACGGCGACAAAGGTAATTGCCGCCGTCAACGATGCCTGAGTGTGCGTGAAGACGAGTTCACTGGAAGAAGTGGTCATGCCGCCACCTCCTTCATCGCTTCCGTCTTCTTCGTCTCAACGGGTTTTCGGCCAGGCATACAAAGGAGCGCCTCCAGAACGATCGCTGCGGCCATGCACCAGAGGAAGGTGCGCCAGACTTCGCTGGTCAGGCTCTTTTCGTCTTCGAGAGTGCGTTCGAGGAGCCGCCAGTCGAGACCGGCGAAGAGTTCATCGAGGGTCGGCTTGCCGAGGACCGGCGGGGCGTCTTCGCCGGTGGGGCGGTTGAGCGCGGTGAGAATATCGGGCTTGCCGGATGCAGTGGCGGGCTTCTTCAGAACGCCGGAGCGGAGCGGACGGTCCAGAGTCAGGACAGTCTCCGGATTATCCACATCAAGGCGCGTCCAGAGGCCCGGATCGTCGCCGAGGACTTTCGGGCCGGCGGTTCGCTGCTGGGCGTTACCAAGCGAGGAAGCACCATCATTGAGCGCCCGGTGAAGCATGGCGAAAAGCACGACACCGTCGCGGGCGAGACTGCTGTTACCGGGGCCGGGGAGGGTTGTCAAAAAATGCGCGGCGCGTCCGCCATCGCTGGCAGTTTGCAGAAGGAGCGGGGCTTTGGTCGCGCTGACGCCAAGGCGGGCGAGCGGGACGTATTCGCCCTCCACGCCGCACCAGCGCTGGGCTTCGACATCGCCCACGGGCAACGCCGTGCCGGCGCGTGTGGCGGAGAGGAGTCCGGCGTCGCTGCGCCACCATTCGGCGAGCACGGGCTTGTCGGCGGAGGCGGTTTCCCACTTCGTCCAGCGGATGCCGGCGAACGATTTGTCGTCCGGCACATCGGGCGGGAGGAACAGCAATGAGCGTCCGGCTTTGACGTGGGCTTCGAGTTGTTTTGCCACGGCGGATTCCTTGTCGGGCAGCGGCGCCTGCCACACGATGAGGCCGGTCTCGTCCCACGGGATTTCCGCCGTGCGCGCGGCGGGGAGCGCCGCCGCTTCGTATTTCCGCGAAGAATCAGCCTGGGCGGTGAGCGCGGCCATCAGCGGGCCTGACACTTCGCCTTTGTCCGTCACGATGATGGACTTCATCGGCGGCGGCTCGTCGAAGACAAAGTGGAAGACGTTATCCGACGGACTGGAGTCGTTGGGCAGCATCACGCGTCCCCAGCCGCGCTTCGTCGTTTTGTCTATGGGAATGGACTGCGCCTGGAGCAGCACCTGGGTGCCCTTGAAGCTCGCTTTGATTGTGCTGCTCACTCCATTCACCACAATGCCCAGCGGCACTTCGATTTGGTCCGCGAGCGGCTCGGTACGCTGGATGCGGATGTCGAGCAGCAGTTCGGCTTTGTCCGCGGTCTCGCGGCGCGTGACTTTCTCCACGGCGATGCCCATGTCGGTCGGCTGCGTCTCCGGATAGGCGAGCACCTGGAAACGCACGCCCGGAAGCGTCGCGAATGCACTGCGCAAAGCTCCCCATCGCCCGCCGCCGGCATTCCAATCGGACTGCCGCAGATCACTCACGAGCCAGACATCGGTGCGGCCCGTTTGATTCGTCATGATGTAGTCCATCGCGCTCTGCATCATCGCCGGCATGTCCGACGCCGTGTCTGTGGGGCCCGACTGCGGCATGTCAGGCAGTGAGTCCGCCTTCTCCAGCGGCACGGGCTGCAGCGTGGCGCTGTCAATGAGCACGAGCTTGGAGCGCTTGCCGTAAGCATCCTTGATGGCCGCGGTGAGATTTCGCAGGCCGGCAGTGCGTTTGCTGGTGCCCGTGGTGAGCAATTGCTGCTCCATCGAGGCGCTGCGGTCGAGGAGGATAATAACAGAATCCGGCGCGCCGCCGGTGAGCCCGAGCAATCCGCCCGCGAGCGGCTCGGTACGCTGGATGCGGATGTCGAGCAGCAGTTCGGCTTTGTCCGCGGTCTCGCGGCGCGTGACTTT
>JANOZA010000281.1:0-7994 GCA_031429155.1 Verrucomicrobiota bacterium
ACCATGAAGCGATCCAGGGACTTCTTGAGGAACTGCATTTGGAGGACGGGAACCTCGGCGAACAGGTTAGCGGAACCGGTTTCCGCGTAGCCCCAGTAGTTCCATGCGTTGTGGTTCTTCGGATCGGCATCCGCCGCCCGCTGCATCATCGCCGCGGCTACGAAATATTCCTCGGGACTGTCTGAGGCACGCTCATAGGTGCCTCTGGCCATCCAGAAATTGTAGTCGCCGACAGCCCAGGGAACGAAGCACCAGCCGAGCACCGCAGCCGGCACCGCGGCGGCGAGAGTGGCCGTGATCTTGGCTGGCTGCGGCGGGGCAGGCGGGTCCACTTCTCCCGCGTGGGAACGTGCCGCCTGTCCAGGATTGGCCATGAGTCCGAGCACCGCAGCGGCGAGCACGGCATTCACTCCGATGTGCATCTGAAAATCCGCCACGCAGTGAATGGCGAAGGCGATCATCCCGCAAAGTGCCCCCATGACGATCGCGCCGCGGTGGTCCCGGAAAAACCCGCCTCCATCCAGCGCCGATTTCTGCGTGTCAGTGAGGATGAAGGTGAAGGCCTTCCAGCAATGAATGCCAAGAACGAGCAGCGCCAGCAGGAGGCCCACGATGCCGTAATCCGCGAGAAGCTGCACCCAATCGTTGTGGGCGAAGATGGCATCAATGTCCGTTTCGCTCCAGGTGATCCATTCCGACTTCATGTTGCGGTAGGAAGTCTCGTAATATTCGTAGGACCGCGCACCAGTGCCGAACACCGGCGCCTCCTGCCACTGCTCCTGCGCCCGCGACCACAGTTGCGTGCGGCCATTGAGGTTTTTGAAGACCTGCCCCTCACCGAATTTCTCCTCCAGTTGCGACCACGTCAGCCAGCCGGCGGCCGTCATGCCCGCGGCCATAACCGCGAAGAGGATCACCGTCAGCCGCCGCCGGTCAGCGGGCCGCTTGCGCAGCAGGTGCATCATGCCCGCCAGCGCTCCAAAGAGCACCAGGCCCACGGCGAAACTAAGCATCCCGCCCCGGCTGGTGGAATAGGCCACGCCCAGCACCGCTGCCACAAAGACCAGCCCGCTCAACACCCGCACGAAACTGTGCACGCGTCCAAATATGGCACTGGCCAGCGCGATGAACGCCGTCAGTTCGAGGAATCCGCAGAGGTGGTTGGAGTTGGGATAGAATCCTCCGAAGACGGCATCTCCGAAGTGACGCTGGAATCCAAGAAAGCCCAGCGGATTGGCCGCCGGGTTCACATACTTCTGGTAGAGGCCCATTCCCAAATTCTGCGCGATGAGCAGCGACCATACGATGATGAGGGCGAACCGGTGCCGCGGTTTATCATAGCGTGCCGCAGTCAGCACCCAGCCGATGAACGCCGTCGAGCCGAAAACAATATCCTGCCGTGCCAGGTAAGCCACGTCGGAGGTCAGCGCCCGCCACATGATGTAACCGGTGAAAAGGAGGACCGAGACGAGGCAAGCGCCGCTCAGTTTCCCACGCAGACCCCAGTGCAGGGAAAACAGTCCGCAGAGCGCCGCCGCCCACAACAAAGGCGCCCCCGCCCAAAAGGGCGCGGTCTCCTGCCAGGTGCCAAATACCCCAAGGAGCAGCCAGCCCAGCAGGCAGAGGCCAAACGAAATAGTGTCGAGTGCGCGGATCACGGGCGCGAGACTAGGCACGGGCGGCGGGCTATTCAAGGAATCAGAAATTGACCAGGCCGCTGGTTGCATTCCCCGGCGGCGGCGTCACCATCGCCGCCCGATGTCAGAAACCGCCCGCCACAGTTATACCCGGGCGCTCACCGAGCTCCAGGCGGCGAAGCTGCGGACAGTCCTCGAAGAGCGCGGCTGGAAGTTCGAGCCGAAAGAATACACGCTCTTCGCGGCGCGGAAGGACAAGGTCACCGTCGCCGTCTATGCCAAAGGCCCGAAAGTCCTCGTGCAGGGCAAGGGTCTGGAGGACTTCGTCACCTTCATCCTTGAGCCCGAGGTCCTCGGCGTCGCTGAACTCGGCTACGAGGAAGTGAACCAGCCGGAGATGTTCGCGCCGCACTTCGGCGTGGATGAGAGCGGCAAAGGCGACTTCTTCGGCCCGCTCGTCATCGCCGGCGTCTATACCGACCGCGACATCGCGCTCTCTCTTCGCGAGGCCGGCGTGCAGGACAGCAAGGCCATCACTTCCGACGCCCGGATCCGCTCCCTCGCCGAAACCATTCGCGACACGCCCGGCATCTCGTGGGAAGTCGTCAGCATGGGGCCGGACCGCTACAACGCGCTCTACCCGAAGTTCAAAAGTGTGAACCGCCTCCTCGCATGGGGCCACAGCCGCGTCATCGAGAGCCTCCTCGAAAAATGCCCCGACTGCCCGCGCGCCCTCAGCGATCAGTTCGCCGAAAAGGAAGTCCTGCTCAAAGCCCTCGGCCCGCGGGCGAAGGAGCACAACATGATCATGGAACAGCGCACCAAAGCTGAGAGCGATGTCGCCGTCGCCGCCGCTTCCATCCTCGCCCGCGAGCGCTTCATCAACTGGATGGACGAAGCCTCCGCCCGTCTTGGCCTGACGCTGCCCCGCGGGGCCACGCATGTGAAAGCCCAGGCTGCTCTGGTCCTCGAAGCCCGGGGCACTGACTTCCTCGGCAAGGTCGCCAAGCTGCACTTTCGCACCGCCTTTGAAGTTCTCGGACTCCCTGTGCCGGAGAAGAAAGCGTGGCGGAAGCCAGGCGCTTGAGTGGCGTCAGGAGGATGACGGCAGCGGATGATGATTCGCCAACCATGCAAGGGCTTCGGCCTCGTCGCTGATGACTCCTTCCAACTGCGCATCCTGCACGGCAGTGAGGATTTCGCCCAGCACCGAGCCGGCGGGATAGCCGAGTTTCATCAGCGCGTGTCCGTCGAGCAGTCGCGGGGGAATGACGGGCGCGCTGGCGAATTCATCCTGCTTCGCGAGCACGAACTCGAAGTTATCCAGCATCCCGTTGCTGCCGAGGCAGTCAACGCGGTGGAGCTGGATTTCGTCCGGAAAAGTGGGCGACGCCATCCATCGTTTGAGTCGCGCGGTGCGCATCTCCTTGATGTGCATAAACTTCATGTGATTCGCTACGGCCTCGACAGTGGCAGCGATGGTGTCGTTGGAGAACCTCAGCCGACGCAGTATCTCGCCGGACATTTCCGCGCCGAGTTTATCGTGGCCATTGAAGCGGATGCGGCCCTCCGCGGGGTCGCAGCTCCAGGTCGCCGGCTTGGCGATATCGTGCAGCAGGACGGAAAGCACGAGCGGCACGCTTACCGATTCCGGAAGCAATCCCAGCATCAGCCTGGTGTGGATCCAGACGTCGCCTTCGGGGTGATACTCCGGCGGCTGGGTGCAGCCCTTCAGCGCCTCCATCTCCGGCAGGATGTGAAAGAGCAGCCGGCTTTCCGCCAGCAGATCGAACCCGCGCTGCCGCTGGGGATGGAGCAGGATTTTCACCAGTTCATCGCGAGTCCGCTCCACGCTGATGCGTGCGATGCTCTCAGCATTCGCGACCACCGCAGCCCAGGTGTCCCGCTCGATCTCGTATCCCAAAACGGTGGCGAAGCGCACCGCGCGCATCAGCCGCAGATGGTCCTCACGAAAACGCGACTCCGCGTCTCCAATGGCCCGCAACCGGCGGTCCCGCAGGTCATCGAGGCCCCCGACGAAATCAATGACCTTCCCCGTGACGGGATCGAGAAACATGCCGTTCACCGTGAAATCACGGCGCTGCGCATCCTCCTCCGGCGTGGAGAACTCGACCGTATCCGGTCGCCGGCCGTCGCCGTAGCTGCCGTCGGTGCGGAAGGTGGCGATTTCGAAATTCTCCTCGCGCTCGCGCACCACGATGACTCCGAAATGCGCGCCTACGGCGTGGGATTTCGGGAACAACTTCTGCACCTGCACCGGCGTGGCGTCGGTCGCGATGTCGAAATCCTTCGGCGTGACGCCGAGGAGTTCATCCCGCACGCAGCCGCCGGCAAAATACGCCGTATGGCCAGCCTCCTGAAGTCGGCGGGCGAGAGATTCGGCTGTGTGGCGCGGAGTCATGCGGCGCGGAGAATGAAGCTGCGGGGCAGTGACGCAAGGAGCGTGTTGCCTCATCATCCAGCCGCTCTGGGGGCTCAGGGCGAAGTAATCTGCAGCCGCATGAAATGCTGAAACCCCTGGGCAACTGCGCGTCGGCCGCCGCCGGCCAAATTCATCACGACAACGCCTGAGGTGGACCACGATGTCAGGTTATTCAAGGCCACAGGGATAATCGTAATGTCGGTGCGCGTCGGGTCAGGCCGATAGACGATGCTTGGAAAGACGATGCCAGAGTCCGGCGACGTCCACATTTCCATCGCCGGCAGACCAACGGGCTGAGCGGCCACAGTGGCACTGCCGCCGAAAGTGTATTCCACGAGATTTTGTACTCCATCGAAGTCGGGATCATCTGTGGGACCGCTGCCGGGTGCCGCGAGACTACCGAATGCAGCCACCGTCCACATCTGATAGGCAGACTGCGGCACGGTGAAAACCTCATCCAGGCCGTAAGCCGTCCCTGCGGCATTCGTAGCCACCAGCCTGAAATGATAAGTGGCCCCTGACGTGACGCCGACGCCGGGCTCGAAAGCATCCACCATCGCAGTGCCCGCCGGCAGACTGCGCTGCGGCGTGCTTGCCCCGTAGGAAGTGGTCAGACCGAAATCGTAGTAATAGCTTGTGACCGCGCCGCTTGGATTCACGGTGCCCTTGAGTCGAACACTGGTGGTCAGGAGATTATCGAATCCGGAGGTGACCGCCACCGGCACGCCAGCAGAAGGCACCGCGCCAAATCGTTTCACAAACAGTTGGCCGGTGTCTCCCGCGACAGCCCAGAGACTGCCGTCGTTCCCGGCCACCAGCGTCCGGCAGGTAATGGAGGAAGTGGCCAGCGGGTTGGGCCAGTCAACGTGGGTGAGCCCGCTGCCTCCGGCGTTCACACAGGTTAGTTTCGCATGGATGCCCGTGTAGGAACTGGTGTATCTGCTCTCTCCCGCCGCCGCGAAATAGCCGCCGGCAGGCAAAGCGATAAGCGCTGCTGCGCCAGTATAGTTCTCTGGTATCGAGCGAATGACACTACTCCAGTCGGTGCCGCCGGTGCCATTGACCGAGAAGAGCGTGTAGTCCATCTCCGGCAGGGAATCCCTCGCATAGCTGGAACCTAGAACCACCGCGCCGCCGCCCGGACCGGCCACGATGCCCTGGGGCGTGGCGTCACGCCATGTTGTTTGGACACTGGGCAGCAGGGTGCGGTTTGCCCACAACTGCGCCCCGGCAGCCGAGTATTTCAGAGTGGCGATGGTCCACCTGCCGGAGAGTCCGGCAATGGCTACGCCTCCATCCGAAGTGCGTACAATGCCCACAGGCGCGCCTTCAGTTTCCGCAGGCTCATCATAATAGTCCACCCACTGCGGCGAGCCGGACACATTGTAACAAATTGTGATGAATTGCTCCGCTGTATTGCGCGTGATGCCGGTCACCACCACCCCTCCTCCGGGCATGGCGATGAGGCCCGTCGCTGCATCCGTAAGATCCGCAGAGCCGTTGAACCGCCTGGTCCATTGCTCCACACCAGCCGCGTCATACTTCAAGAGGAACAGATCCTGCGAGGTGCTGGTCGAATATCCTGCTGCGTAGATCCCGCCCTGATCGTCGAGCACGACATGAGTGGCTGCGCCTGGTCCCGCGTCTCTCGACCAGAGAAAGTCGCCGTTGGGAGCGAGCTTCGTTACCCGGAACTGCACCTGACTGACAGGACCGGCGACGTAACTATTTCCGGCGCCATCCACAGCGAGGGCTGCCGCGCCGTTATTATAGCCGTCCTTCTGCCACAGCAGCGTCCCGGCTGAAGAAATTTTTCCGACAGAACCGCGGAAAGCGACAACGAGATTACCGGAAGGATCAACCATCGCACCACTGGGAGGAATTCCCCCGAAAGCGGATGCGATCCCGATCTGTGTTTCCATCACCGGGGAGGGCAGAGTGCCGGCCGGGGTTTCATTGATACATAACAGCGTCAGCAGGATTGATGCAGAAAGCTTCTTCATATTCTTCTGTCTGGTTGTGACCCGGAATTTAGCTAAACGGGCGCGGCATGACAAGATTATCTTATGGCTGCCGCTCCAGCAGAAATGCCGTTTTCCCGCGTGCATATCCCTCTGCCCCACCCATACCATGCACGCTCTTTTCGATACTTTTCTATTATGTGCGGCATTATTGCTTATGTTGGCGGGCGCGAAGTGCGGCCCATTCTCCTCGATGGACTCGGGCGGCTGGAATACCGCGGCTACGACTCGGCGGGCATCGCCGTCATGACGGCAGACGGCCTGGAAGTGCAGAAGAAGGCCGGGCGCATTGCGGATCTTTCGCGGCATGTGGGGAAACCGAAAACGCCGTCGCGCCAGGGCATCAGTCACACCCGGTGGGCCACGCATGGCGAGCCGAGCGATGTGAATGCGCATCCACACCTCGACCGCAGCGGGAAGCTGGCTATCGTTCACAATGGGGTCATTGAAAACTACCAGCCGCTCAAGCGCGCGCTCATGGAACAGGGCCATGAGTTTAAGTCCGCTACGGACACGGAGGTGCTGGCTCATTTGATCGGCAAAAACTACGACGAGTCCCCCGGCGCGAATGGCCGTCGGCTGGTGGACGCCGTGCGTGCGGCGCTTCAGGAGGTAAAGGGAACCTATGGCATCGCCGTGATGCACGAGGCGCACCCGGGCGTCATCATCGGCGCACGTCGCGGCAGTCCGCTGGTGCTAGGCATCGGTGAGGGCGAAATGTTTCTCTCCTCAGACGCGACGGCGCTGCTGCCCTACACGCAGAAGGTCGTTTATCTGAAGGACTTCGATGTGACTGAAATAACCGACGGGCAGTTCACCGTGGAGACGATGAGCAGCGGCGATGCGGACTACGAAATCAAAGAGCTGGACTACGCCCCGGAGGCGGCGGAGCGCGGGGACTTTCCGCACTTCATGCTCAAGGAAGTCTATGAGCAGCCACTGACGATCGAGAACGCCGTGCGCGGCCGGTTGAATCCCGAGGAAGCCAGCGCGCAGCTCGGAGGGCTGAACATGACGCCGGCGGAATTGCGGGACATTGACCGCGTCGTCGTGCTCGGCTGCGGCACGGCGCTGCACGCCGGCATGATCGGTGCCCACATGCTGGAGAACATGGCGTTCGTGGCCGCAGAAGCGGATTTCGCCAGTGAGTTCCGTTTCAAAAACCGCCCGCTGCAGCGGAACACGGTCTTCTTCGCAGTGAGCCAGAGCGGCGAGACGGCAGATACGCTCGGGGCCATGCGCGAGGCCCGGCGCAAGGGCTTCCGCGCACTGGGCATTTGCAACAATGTGGGCAGCACCATCGCCCGCGAGAGCGACGGCGGCGTCTATATGCACGCCGGGCCGGAGATCGGCGTGGCGGCGACGAAGTCGTTCGTGAGCCAGGTGGCGATCTTTGGTCTGCTCACGCTTTGTCTCGGACGCATGCGCCAGATGTCGGCCAGCACCGGGCGCGAAATCATCCAGGCGTTTGAGAAGCTGCCGGATCAGATCACGCGCATCCTCCAGCAAAACGAACACATCGCCGCGCTGGCCAAAAAGTACAGCAGCGCGCACAGCATGTTATTCCTCGGACGGCAGTATAATTACCCCGTCGCCCTGGAGGCCGCGCTGAAGATGAAGGAGATCAGCTACATCCACGCGGCAGGATTTCCCGCAGCGGAGTTGAAGCACGGCGTCATCGCACTCATTGACGCGCAAACACCCTCCGTCTGCATCTGTCCGGAGGACAGCCTCTACGAGAAAAACATCAGCACCATCCAGGAGATCAAGGCGCGAAAAGGCCCGGTCATCGCCGTGGCGACGGAAGGCGACACCGAGATCAAGAACCACGCCGACGACGTGATCTTCGTCCCGCGCACGATCGAGATGCTCCAGCCCATCCTGAACATCCTG
>JANOZA010000282.1:0-1905 GCA_031429155.1 Verrucomicrobiota bacterium
CCGCACTGGTCACTCAGGAATTGCTGGATGAACTGCATCGCATCAGCCCCTATGACCCGGAACATCTGCCCCACGGGATCGAACTGATCGAGACGTTCCGCCGGCGGCATCCGCAACTCCCGCAAGTGGCCTGTTTCGACACCGCGTTCCACCACGACATGCCGCGCGTAGCGAAGCTGCTGCCCATTCCGCGACGCTACGAGGCGCGGGGCGTGCAGCGCTACGGTTTCCACGGGCTGTCATACTCTTTTCTGAGGGAAGAACTCGTGCGCCTCGGCGACCCGGCGGCAATCACGGGCCGCGTGATCCTTGCCCATCTCGGCAACGGCGCGAGCCTCGCCGCCGTGAAGGACGGCCACAGCATAGACACCAGCATGGGGTTCACGCCCGCAGCCGGCATGGTAATGAGCACCCGTTCCGGCGATCTGGATCCGGGGCTGCTTTCGTTTCTCGCCCGCAGCGAGCAGATGACCCCGGCACAATTTGACCGGATGGTGAACCGGGAATCCGGGCTGCTCGGAGTTTCGGAGATCAGTTCCGACCTGCGCGACTTGCTCGCGCTGGAAGCGGGTGACGTGCGTGCGGCGGAGGCCATCGCGCTGTTTTGCTATCAGGTGAAAAAATGGATCGGCTCCTTCGCGGCCGCGCTCGGTGGCGTGGACACGCTCGTCTTCGCCGGAGGCATCGGAGAAAACGCACCGCTCATCCGCGAGCGCATTTGCGAGGGACTCGGCTTCCTCGGCATCGAGCTGAGCGAGCCGCGCAATGCGGAGAATGCGCCGCTGATTTCTCCGGATGCCGGGCGCGTCAGGGTGCGGGTCATCCGCACCGACGAGGAGATCATGATCGCGAGGTCCGTCAGCCGTTTCCCCGGGCTTGGTGTGTGAAAGGAATCTTGAACGATGAAAACAAACTCCACGACACTTGAGCCGGAACTGCTGCGGAAAATGGACGCATGGTGGCGCGCGGCGAACTACCTCTCGGTCGGGCAGATTTATCTCTACGACAATCCACTGCTGAAGCAGCCGCTGACGCTGGCGCACATCAAGCCGCGCCTGCTGGGCCACTGGGGAACGACGCCGGGATTGAACTTCATCTACGCCCATCTGAACCGCGTCATCAGGGAGCACGACTTGAACGTGATCTACATCACCGGGCCGGGTCACGGCGGGCCGGGGCTGGTGGCGAGCGCCTACCTCGAAGGCACTTACAGCGAGGTCTATCCTGACATCGCGCAAAACGAGGAGGGGATGCAGCGGCTGTTCAAACAGTTCTCATTTCCCGGCGGCATCCCGAGCCACGTCGCGCCGGAGATTCCGGGATCAATCCATGAAGGCGGTGAACTCGGCTATTCGCTGTCGCACGCCTTCGGCGCGGCATTCGACAATCCCGACCTGGTCGTCGCCTGTGTCGTCGGCGATGGCGAGGCGGAGACCGGGCCGCTCGCCACGAGCTGGCACTCCAACAAATTTCTCAACCCCGTCCACGACGGCGCGGTGCTGCCCATTCTGCATCTGAACGGCTACAAGATCGCTGGTCCCACGGTACTGGCGCGCCTTCCGCATGACGAACTGGAATCGCTGTTCCGCGGCTACGGTTACACACCGCATTTCGTCGAGGGAGACGATCCGATGGAGATGCACCAACTCATGGCCGCGACACTCGACGCTGTGGTCGCCGACATTCGCAAAATCCAGGACGACGCCCGCGCGAACGGGTTCACGAAGCGTCCGCTCAGGCCGATGATCATCCTGCGCTCACCGAAAGGCTGGACCGGCCCGAAGGTGGTGGATGGCAAACCCGCGGAGGGCACCTGGCGCTCACATCAGGTGCCGATGGGCGAGATGAGCCATCCCGGGCATGTGGGCGTTCTGGAAAAGTGGATGCGCAGTTACCGCCCCGAGG
>JANOZA010000283.1:0-7690 GCA_031429155.1 Verrucomicrobiota bacterium
GTGTTCAGGCGCCGGTTTTCCGCCAGGGCCGTCTCCAGTTGCGCGGTGAGCGCCGCGACCGTCCGCTCCATCTTCTCCAGACGTTCCGTTAATTCAGTTTCGCGCGGGCTCGTTTTCATGCGGTCGGCAGTGTCTATGCACTGTTAGCACAGCATGCGGGACTAGCCAGAACAATGTTGTTGCAAATTTTCGCGCACGGCAGCGGGATCGTTTTAGAGAAAGGCAGCGTCTTCACGTGCGCTCATACCATCCGCGGGGTTTGGCTCCATGCAGATCAATGCCGTCGGTGAGCAGCGCGAAGGCTTCCGGCGCGAGGTGCAGCTTCACTTTCCCGGCCTCTGCGGGACGCGGCCACGAGTAGGTGCCCCGTTCGAGCCGTTTTGTCAGGATCCAAAGGCCGGTTCCATCCCAGTAGAGCACCTTCAGGCGATTGTGCCGCCGGTTGGAGAAAACAAAGAGCGCGCCGCTTTTGACATCTTCGCGCAGTTTTTCCGCCACCAGCGCCTGGAGCGTGTTGAACCCCGCGCGCATGTCGCACGGATCGAGCGCGACGAGCACGCGCAGACTTCCGGAAAAGCTCAGCACGGCGCGCCTCCTTTCGCGCCCAGTTCCATCAGCAACTGCGCCGCGGCGCGCAACTGCTCCGGCGAACCCAAATCCATCCATGCCCCGCCCGGCAACTGCACCCGCAGCGGCTCCGCCTGCGCAGGCAACGTGGCGGTCGTCACCGCCGTCTCCAGCCACTTCACGGGTTTGAACCGCTTCGATGCCGGCTTCCCGGCCGACTCCCGGCGCCGCACATGCAGCCAGCCGCAAAACGTCTGATAGTTGATTCCCGCCATGCGGGCAAACCGGGCTCCGCTGACACCGCTGCGGTCAAACTCCGCCAACAGCATCTCCCGGCGCTCGCGCCCCGTACGCACACGGCCCTTGGTGTCCAGTCGCAGCAGTTCCCCGCCATTCGAGTCGCTTTTCGATTTCCGTGATCGTGCCAAATCCAAAGATGTCATAGTCCGACACCTTTGACATCCTTGGTGCCCCTCCGCTAGGGGTGGCCGGCGCACCGCTTACTCAACATCTCCCATGCCTGCCGCCGTAAACCAGCACGCACCCGCCCTTTGGCATGAAACTTCTCCTGTTCCCTTTCTCAACCGATTGCCCGGGTCAAGAAGTTCGCCTTACGCCCGCGAGCGCCGCTTGAGCAACGACCAGACCAGTCCAAGTGCTGCCACGATCAAAACGACGATGAGGGTCCAGAGCGCTGGTGAAGGCGATTCTTCGCCTGTTGGTGTTGCTTTTACAGCCTGCCCCACTGGGGAGGCAACGCCGGTCTAGGCTGGTTGATGATTGGTATTATCCCCGCCATTTTCGTCCAATGGCGTTTTGATATCAGGGCCTATTTCGATTCCCCGCGCTCGCAGCACTTGCTCCACCAAGGCAACATTTGCTGGTGTAGGCTCCACCATTTTTGTGATTTGAAAAGTTTCACCTGAAATTTTACCAAGCATCAAGAATGCTTTTCCAAGAACAGGAGCTTTCTCATTAGAGCTAGGGGGACTTATTTGAACTGAGTAAGTACAGCCAATGGTGCTGAATATTTCGGGCACCAATCCTCTGCTGATTTTCAGAACGGCGTCAGAGTAATATTTGGCCCCGGGAGATCCGACATCGGCCCATCCAAGGTTTACGAATTCTGCGATGCAGACACCCTCAGCCGATTGTGTCGTTTCTTCTAAGTTTCGCCAAGCCCCGGGATATTTGGTCTCTTGAGCGATGACCGATGAAACGAAAATCCAGGATAGTATGAGAGTGCAAATTTTCATGATTAGTTGGTCGCATCGGCAGCAATGGTGATTGGCAGTGTGCCGCCGACTATGTTTCGCACCTCTGCCTCGGTTACCACTGTATCGAGTATTCTGACTTGGTTCAAGTTCTCCACGCCTTGAAAAGCAACAGCCACATCAACTGAAACAGCAATATGTTTCGCGATAATGGTCTGGCCGACATCCAGTTCGGCCGCTTTTGTCCATGCCCCTCCTCCGCTGCAGGGAAGAAACTGGAGCATCGAATCGAGAGGCTTGGAAGGCAGCATCACACGTCCTCAATTGTCGATTCTTACTATTTTGCGGCCTCCTAGTTGAAACTGGAGCCATATCACGCGAACGGGACCCAGAAAAATCTCGGTTGGCTTAAATTCAGTATCCAATTCAGCCCAGTTTGGTTTTATCGGTATCAGGGGAAGCTTCTCAACCTCATCCGAAGAAATGACTATCTCATCAAAAACAATCGGCGGGTAGTTCCACGGAGATCCTGGGACCATTTCATCCATGGCAATCCCAATTTTACTGACCAGAGTGCTTTCGTCTAAATCGAGAAGTAATCTTGTTCTCACGCCCTTACTCCCACCAAAGGAAACTCTGTGGCGAAGTTTTAGTTCATTATTTTCGATGAACATCTCGGCCACTTTGTAATTCCATGGCGGGCGACCGTTGCCTTTTCCAAACAATATGGCCCCACGCCCACCGTTGAGTGCATGGTGATACCAGTAACCATCCTCTACTACCTCCATTGTGCTTTTGCCTAAGAATTTGTATTCAGGATTTATAACACAAAACAGCCCTTCATTGTCAGTAACCGGCGGGGTGAGGAAGTCCACGGGCGCCTTCAATTCTTTCATCCAATTGTAAGTCCGGGCTGGCAGCTTACTGTCCTTGGAAAAAGGTGCAGACCCAGGTTGGTTTTGAACCACTAGCGGCGGAACAGCATTAGATTGCCCTTCTCCCCTTCTTTCCTCTGCTGGAGTGGAAATATTACCTGATAGGGACACATGCTGATCGTAACGCAGCCAGGAGAAAATTAAGACCAAGATGCCAAAAATGACGTAAATGGACTTCCTTGAATGTCTCATGGCGTCGTCAGATTCTTAAAGATTTCGCGGAAATACCAAAACCTAGTGGCGTTGGGCCGTATTCCGGGTTTATTTGCAGGCCAGTCGGCAGGCGGATTTGCCCACTCCCCAACTCTCACTTCGTAGTGCCATCCCCAGTCCTCCAACCCAAGCCTACCTCTTTCTGGATAAGTAGTGGATGCAAGCGAAGTGACCATTAAGTTAAAATTTCCAGCCCCCATGTTGTAGCTACAATATGTTGCTACGATCCCCTGCGGGCGCCAATAATCGGTCAAAATCATCCGTCCGAGCAATCTCAGTGTAAAAGTGTAAAATGCTTCGCCAGATGTGACGTCATAAATTCCTGGGGAAGAAGCAGCCGCCCCAAGAGTGGCAAAATAAGCTTCCCCCTGCCCAGCGCCCAATAGCCGGTCCACTTGACTTTGAATGTGAGCAACAGCGCTGGCCAAATTCGCCAGAACGGGTCTATTGTCTGCGCCTGCCCCCAAATGCGGATTTAGTGAATCCATCCCAAAGTTCTGCCAAAACACTTGTGCGATGAAAATTACCTTCGCTTCGTCTCCAGAAGTTGGCGCCGGCGCTTGGAATGCCGGGAAAGCACTAGTCTGCTCCGGGGAGGATCTAACATCCATCGAGCCTTCTTTTTGCCAGAACGCAAGTAGATCATAGTAGGCAAGTCGTGTGTCATTGAGCTGGGCCGCGGCATTTTTGGCCCACGCCCCTTTTTGGTTCGTGTAGTTTGAGAGAGGAAGCGATGAAACGGTTACATTGGTTTGCTTCTCAACGAGATGTTTTAGCACCCTTTGAAGATTTGGACGTCCAGCGGCCCCTTCCAAATCAAGCACAAGGCTGAGTTTTAGGGGCGTGATCGAATTGAGGTCAATCAATTGATTATTGTTGGGTGTTTTCAACTTGTCGTGAAACTCGGAAAAACAGGTTATTTGAGATTTGATCCAACTACGTGTTTTAGCTTGTCCCGCGTCAGAAGCAGTCGATCCGAAATTTGGAGGGATTCCAGGGGCATTGTCTTTGAAAAAGGCATAAACAGACTCCAAGCATTCTCTCTCATAGGCAGTGGCTTTATGAGATGGATAATCCCCTGTGCCGGCTCTCGATTCCGGCTTTGCGGTTCGCCAGTCATACTCCGGCGAAAACGGCTCCAACCACCAGTTCAGGCGGTCTCTGACTACCCTCACATTCATCTTCCAAGCCGCTGTGAACGTCCCGCCATCCGCACCTACTTGGACTTCAAACAAAATCTCGTCTTCGACTGAAGCTCCGCTTCCAAGGAACAGTTCAACCGCCGCTGGCGTCGCCGTGAAGACCGCCTCCTGAATAGCTGTATTGGCAGGCTTCCGGACGACTTTCCATCTCAGTTTCGCCAGCAATGCGGCATCCGTGATGCTGGGCAGCACGATCTCGATCTTCGCTTTCTCAGTCGCTTTATCGGCCTTCAAACACAGCTCAGAATTCTTCGGTGCATCAGCCCCTGCGGTAGCTGTGTAGGGCACAGCATCAGCCTTGGTGGCGAAGTCCGTCACTTTCAGCTCTACGGGTAAAAGGGCCATTTCATGCCGGCTGATTTTACCAGGGGCTGGTGGGACGCTGGCGGGGACGGCGAGGTCTATGGTGTTGGAGGTGGTTTGATTGGCGGGGATGGTGAGGGTGACGGGGGTGACAGTGGTCACGGTCCAGGCCGTGAGGCTGGTGTCGGTCTTTTTGCGGTCCACGAGGAGGTAGCTGCGGCTCAGCGCGGAGGGCGGGGTGGTGCTGCGGTTGAGGCGCACTTTGCGTTCCAGGGCGTCTCCCCCGATAGCGTAGTTGGGCGCGGACGTGGTGCCATAGTTGTAGCTGCGCAGGCTGCTGTAGGAGGTGCGGATGCCGCGGGAGCCAAAGGGGCCCACATCCATGATCATTTCGTTTATGCTCATGTTGTTGAGGATGCCGTTCTCAGCATCGACACCGGGTGCCGGGAAATTGAGAGCCATGAGGGGCAAGGGGGGCGAGGGGGGAATGGGCGTCCAGGCATTTTTGATGGTGGTGATGGCATCAAGAGGCGGATTGGCGACGGTCTGGTAGCGGGAGCCATTGAGCCAGTGCCAGATAGTCACGGCGGCGGACAGGTTGAGGTTGATCCCGAAGTCGTTGAAACTGGAGGAAGGGCAGGTGTGGCCGGTGCGGGTGATGGACTGGATCAGGGGGATTTCCGGCGCGAGGGGCGGCGGGGTGGCCGCACTGCCCGATCCGCCCGGGCCGCCGGCGATAACATAAGCCCCGGGCCAGGGGGAGAGGTAGTCCAGAAGATCAGCGCGTCCGTCGCCGTCGGTGTCGCTGTTCTGGGGGTCGGTGCCGATGTTCAGCTCCAGAGGATCAGGCAGGCCATCGAAGTCCGTATCCACTGCGGGTGCGGGCAGAGGCTCGCCGGAAAAAGGAAAGGCCTCGGCGGTGATTGCATAGTACACTTCATGAACAGTATAGTGCTGGTTGAGGCCGAGGGAGCCGGGTAAGGCGGCCAGGTCGGTGGCTGGGTTGATTTCAAAAGTGTTGGATTCCGTGGAACCAGGCTGGATGGCGCGATCGTAGGTGGCCGGGCTGACATTCGGCGGAGTAAAGTAGGCTCCGGCGGGGTCGTCGCGCGTGCTTTTGCGCACTTTGAAGCGGGCGCGGAACAGGATGGGCATGGGCCGGGAGGCTTTTAGATAGACCCGCACGGCTCTGGCGCGGATCGTGTGGACTTTAACGGGAGAGGCATAGCTGAAGGACTGGAGCATCCATGCGCCGATGCTGGTGCCCGTCTCCACGGCGTCCCCCCAGGCGAAGGCGGCTGGTGGCTGAGCGGGAGGCATGAGGTCGTTCCAGAGCAGGCTGGTGGCGTTACCGGCAAAAATGTTGGGGATTTGGAGGTGCACGATGTCGCGCGAGGTATCGCTCCATTCTTTGCGGATGTTGAGGCCGGCGATGGTGTTGGGGTCCGGGTAGGGTGCGGGGGTGCTGCTGGTGTTGTAGGCGCGCGCCCTCACTTCTCTGGCAGAAAAGTTAGGCCATTGATAGTCGTTGGGAGAGTGCGTGCGCCAGTCTTCGATGAGTGCGTCGCGCCAGGAGGTCATGACACGCAGTTCCGGCATGTCGAAGCGGAGGGGATTGGTTCCGGCAGCCACTTCCTGGCTGTCGGTCAGACCGTCTTTGTCATAGTCGGAGCCGTCATTGACGAACGGATGGCTGCCGAAGATGTTCACTTCGTCAAAGTTGGATATGCCGTCGCCATCGAAGTCTGCGGCGGGTGCCCGGTCGGCATCGGTGAACCACTGGATGCGGAGGAAGCACCGGCCCGGCGGAGTGGTGCTCACCGTGATGGGCTGCACCAGATTTTCCCCAGTGCCCGTCTTGGCGACCGGCCCGTAGGTCCACGTATTCGCCTGAATGGTGGGAGAGACCTGAAGATAGTAGTGCCGCCCGGCGGTGGTCGGCCAGGTGATGTTATAAGTACCCGGCGGGGCCGGGGCCGGGGCCACGGTAATGATGGGGTTTTCATTCGCCTGCGCGAGTCCGGTGGACGGCAGCGCGATACAGCCCAGCGCGGTGAGAAAAAGGAAAAAGCGTCTCATCGTGCGGCAGGAGCAGGGGTTTGAGCGGCAGCGGGCGCGGCGGGCTCGCTGCGGAGCGGCCAGAAGCGGATGACGACATCGCCCGGCGGCGGCGGTGGCTGCGCAGCCGCGGCAGCGCGGGCGCGCTCGCGATCCTCCCAGGCGGCTTTGAGCTGTGCGCCTTCTTCTTTATAAATCTGATGCAGCGCGGTGATGGGGTTGATGGTTTCTTTGTCTGAGGGATCACCTTTCACGAGGACAAAGCCGGGGCCGTCCGGCGGGATTCTTACTGGCACGGGAAGCTGGGCCAGAGGCGGCCTGCCGGGACGCGGCTGATAGGTGTGGACGCCGAATGGGAAGACACAGTAGAGGGTGTTGTTGGTAACAATTTCAAAGTCCGGCACCAGGCTCAGATAGCGAAAGTCAGCACTGCTCCACGCTGCGAAGGGAGCGCCGCCGGCATGGGGCCACCACTCTATATATGTCTGCCCCTCGGCAAAAACCGTCACATTCAGGGCCAGAAGCCGGCTCTGCATCGGTGCAGGCCGGGCCGCCTGGACGGCCGCGCGGGCCGCGCGCTGCCCCGGCGTCAGCGGTGGCGGCAGGAAGACGGGCGGAGCCGGCGGCAGCACCGGCTCCGCCACGCGCTGGAGAATAAGCCGCCCGCCCCCGGCAATGGGCACGGACCGCTCGGACTCCACTTTGAACTGGATCGCAGGGACCGCACCTGCGGCAGGAACTGCGGCAGAGGCTGCGGCAGGCAAATCCTGAGCCGCGAGGCGGGCGGTCCCTGTCAGGGCCGCGAGGGCGAGGACACAAAGTCCTGCGATGGGTTGGGTGGTTTTCACATGTTCAGTAGTGTTCGTTCGCCGGCGGCAGTGATCTTCTGGCACCACTTGGCTGTTTGTTTGGGGCTACTGAGCATGCTGTCTTTACAGCAAAGGGCGCGGACTTGGCCCACGTCCCAGATCCAGCCACCGCGAAGCGGCTATCGACTTGACGCAGTCAAGCCGCGGCGGGTGGCGCGACGGACTTTGTTTTGTCGATTGGGCAGTTTGAATTTCGCGGTTTCGGATCTGGCCCAGAAGCCCTTTGGATGGTCGCAAAGGGTGAAGTGATGGATGATGTCTCTTAAAGCATAGCGTGACTAACGGCCACCATCCATGCAGAGAGACCCGATAATGCCGAGTGAATTTTC
>JANOZA010000284.1:0-2773 GCA_031429155.1 Verrucomicrobiota bacterium
AGGGTGAGTGGAAAGCGGGGCCAGAACTGCGTTCATGGCCTTGCAGATACGTCACTTACGACGATTTGACCAGTAGATCACTTTCCCTTTTAGGGTAATCGGTGGTCAGTGATCAGAATTGATCAATCGGGCTGCATAATACCGATTACTGACCACTGATTACCGATCACTACTCAGATCACCGGCGGTTCCTCCGGCGGCGGGCCGGAGGGGATACTCGTCACGGGCTCCGGCAGACTGGCCAGACGCCGGCGGAGAACTTCGGCGCGCAGCGAGTCGCGCTCCTCGGCGCTGAGCTTGCGCTGCGCAGACATTTGCAGGTGCGCGGGCTGGATTTCCACGAGCAGGGTATCAATCATTCTGCCTTCCGCTGTCGGCAGCATTCCGAGATCGCAGCCCATGCGGAGCATGGAGAGGTGCGTAAGCGCTTCCTTGCTTTCGAGGATGTGGGCGAAGCGAAGCGTGGCGTAGGCGCGGCCCACATGATCCAGCACCTTGTGAGGATTCTGTTCCACGAGTTTGTGCCGGGCATTCTGCTCGTGCGTGATGATCTGCAGAATGACGCGCTCCAGCCGTGCGATGATTTCCGTCTCGCGCTCGCCGAGCGTGTGCTGGTTGGAAACCTGGAAGAGATTGGCCAGCGCCTCGGTGCCCTCGCCATAGAGTCCGCGCACCGCGAGGCCGATCTTGTTCACGGCGGCGATGACCTGATTCACTGATTCACTAAGGACGAGTCCCGGCAGGTGCAGCATGGCGCTGGCCCGCATTCCTGTGCCGAGGTTCGTCGGACATGCGGTAAGATAGCCGAAGCGCTGATCGAAGGCATACGGCACCGCGCACTCCAGTTCGGTGTCCACACGGTCCAGGGTGGTGAATGCGGCGCGGAGATCGAGCCCGCTGCGGATGCTTTGCATGCGGAGGTGGTCCTCCTCGTTGATCATGATGGAGAGCGACTGGTCGCGATTGATGACCGCCGCGCTGCCTCCTGACTTGGCGGCATGTTCCCGGGAAATGAGATGCTTTTCCACGAGCACCTGCTTGCGGATGGCGTCGAGATTTCCGAGGTCCTCGCTGAATCCGTCCTTCATTTCCGGAAGCGCCTCCACACGCGGCTGAAGCTGCTGCATGAGCGCCACCCGGTCCTCCTTCCGCGCCCAGCCGGGGAAGGAAGAACCTTCAAGATTCCGTGCGAGGCGGATGCGGCTGGTGAGCACGATGTCGCGGTGCGGGCCGTCGTGCTGCATCCATTCGGGCTGCTTGCGCAGGAGGGTGGCGAATTTCATCATGGCGGCTGGGAAAGGCTAAACGGTTTCCGTGAGGCGGCGGATTTCGTCGCGCAGTCGCGCGGCTTCCTCGAACTGCTCGGTGGCGATCGCAGCTTCCAGGGCGGCACGCAGTTGGGTGAGGTTGTTCTCCGCAGAAGGGACTGGTGTCGCGGCTGGCGGCGCAGGCTTGGCTGCCGTGCGCCCGGCGGGAACTTTGCCGATGTGGCTCGTGCCTTTGTGCATGGCCTTGAGCAAATTGTCCATGCCGTCGCCGAAAACAGTATAGCACTTCGCGCATCCCAGCCGCCCGGTCTTGCGGAAGGTGGTGTGCGGCATCCCGCACGCCGCGCAGGTTTTCTCCTGCGGCACCGTCTCGATCTTCTCTCCGTGCCCGAAGCCGAGCAGCATCTCCGCGAGCGCAAACCCCGTGGGATCGGTGACGCCCTTCTCCTTCGAGCATCCTTCGCACAGGTTCACCTTTTGCATCTCTCCCTTCACAATCTGGGTGAGAAACACAGTGGCCTTCTTTTGTTTGCAAACGTCGCAGAGCATGGTCTTCACAACACGTGGCGGCGGCGCGCAGAAGTGGAAAGGGAAAACTGCGGTGAACTCCGGCTCCGTGAGCGGTCACACTTACGGTTCAAGATGCCGCAGCCAGAAGTCGAGTTCCTCCTCCTCACGCGTGGCTATCCAGAGAGGGAAAGCCTCCGGACTTTCAAATCGCGAAGCTTCCAGCGCGGCAAAGTAAAACTGCCGGGACTCCGGCTGGATGCGCAGCGGCGGGAACCCGGCGCGCAGCAGGAGGAGATTCATCACCAGCCGCGCCGTGCGGCCATTGCCATCCACGAAAGGATGAACCGTCGCGATGCTCCCGTGAACCTGCGCCGCAGCCTCCACCGGATGCAGCATCGAACGATCCGCCAGGATAACTGCGGTCATTTGCTCCGGCACCTTTGTCGGATTTGGCGGCACATGCCGCGCGCCGCGAATATACACGGGCACGCTGCGATAGTGCCCGGCAGCGGGATCATCGCGGCCCAGCACGAGCGTGTGCAGTTCCAGCAGTTCGCTTTCGGAAAATGGCCGCTGCTCCGCCGCCAGTTCCTTCACTCGCTTCCATGCAGCGGCGAGTTGGACTGCTTCCATGTGATCTTTGAGCGGCTTCCCTCCAATAGTGACTCCGTAGTCCAGCACCACCGTCGTCTCCGCGAGCGTGAGCGTATTGCCTTCGATGGCGTTGGATGAATACACCAGTTCCACATCCAGCGCGGACATGAGGCTGCGGATGGAGACGTCTCGCAACGGGCGCAGCGCATCAAGCCGGGCCTTCTTCTCTGAGAGGCGCTGCCAGATGGAAGTCATTTGGGCGGCTGATTCAACTGCTGCTCCCACTGCGCCGCCGCTTCCGGCGCGGATTTCTTCCACTCGCGGGCCAATGCGGCCGCGGCCGCACCAAAACCCTGCGCGTTTTGGCGGGCGGAGAGCCATGCAGAAGCGGCCAATGGATC
>JANOZA010000285.1:0-2382 GCA_031429155.1 Verrucomicrobiota bacterium
CATCCCGGAGGGATGCCAGCAGCGCCACCCAGGCGGACAGTCCCGATGGGCTGCGATCCCTCCGGGATCATGAGAATATCTCCTCTCTAACCGGTGGTATCGGTCGCTATGCTCCCTCAACCACCGGCTAATGGCTGTGATCCCTTCGGGATCAGACTTCCGTATAAGGCTCAGGGTCTTCGACCCCCGGCTATTCATGGCGAACCCCTGCCGGGGTTCCTTTCCGGAAGGTGCTTAAACATTCACAGAATTTGTAAAGACACCGCCTAATGCGGGGATCCCGGTGGAGGGATTGCCGCGATGGCGGCTACCGTGGCGTTCCCGGTGGAGGGATTGCCGCAGTGGCGGCTACCGTGGCGTTTCCGGTGGAGGGAATGAGGCGGACATAATTACCATAGTGTTTCCTCTGGAGGGATTGGCGTGGTGGAGGCTACCGGGGTGGTCCCGCTGCCGGGAATGGCGCGGACATAATTACCGTAGCGTTCCCTCTGTCGGGATCGGTGCGGCGGGGGTTATCGTGGCGTCAGATTTGCGAGAAGTCGCATATCCGCGAAGAATTGTCTCGACTTTGCGAGAATCCATAGGAAAATGGGACCGTGCGCGGAGTAACCGTGTGGGCCGCCAGGTGGCGGGTGTGCGGGTGCTGCGGGCATTTCCAATAACACTAATCAAACTAATGTCATGAGTGAACTATGGCGTCCCGTAATCAACACCTTCGATGTGGTCACCGAGGGGAGTTTCAAGCTGATGGATATCATCCTCAGAGACCATGCATCGCGGTGCATCAAAGGTGCCGCGCAGAATCCAGGAGTGCCCGTGTTTGGCAGTCTCGTGAGCATCGCGGGTACGGAACTGGGTCAGTGGAACGCGGCCTACGTGAACTATGTGGTAGCGCGCGGCTCGTATAAGGGGCACACGCAGGCGTTCGAGTTGTTGCTGGCCGGGCTGCCGCTGGCGCTGGATGACTGGGATATAGACATCCAGGCGGCGGGCGGGCTCACGAGACCATACAAGGCCGGGAAACCGGCCTACACGACGCTCTTCCCGCAGGGCCGCAAGCCATTCACGAGCGGGGCGCGGGATCAGCGGGTGCTGACCATGCAGGCGCTGTCCACGGCCATGACGCCGGAGGTGCCGCTGGCAGCGGTGCGCACCCAGGTGTCGGCTTATGCTGTGGACATGCAAAACAAGCGGGAGCAGCAGCAGCAGTCCGAGAGCGCTGTGGAGACGCTCTCAGGCCAGATGGAACTGCGCCGGGTCTCTGCGGCGGATGTGCTTTACGGGAATCTGGGGCTGCTGATGAACCACTTCAGAAGCAAACTGAACCGCCCGATGATTGAGAAGTATTTTGATCTCAGCTATATCCGCGACGGTGCGGCCGCGCCTCCGGACGATGCGCCGCCTGCACCGGGCGACTTTACCGCGACGGCAGTTTCCAATGAGCCGAACACCGTGCTGACAGGCTGGACGCTGGTGCCAGGGGCTGTCGGTTACCGCGGCTACCGCCGCCTGCCAGGCGAAGTGCCGTGGACTCAGATGTTTGAAACCACCGCGCCGCCCGCAATAGTGAACGGTCAGCCGGTGGGTGTGGAAATGGAATGGGCCGTGGCCGGCTTCAATGACGCCGGCGAGGGGCCGCGCTCGGCGCCGGAGTTTCTCACGCTGTAAGCCCGGCTCGCTCAGGGAAAGGCAGATGCCATAGCCGAATGCGGCGGCGTGGCCAAACTCAGCGGATGCCTTAAGTGGCAGGCGGATCTGCGGTCCCGGCGACGGCAGTGGATTCGCCTGCTGCTTCTGCGCTTCCATCGAGTACGGTGCTCTCCTCTGCGTTGGCATCGGGTGCAGGGCTCTCCTCGGGAGGCGCTTCGGCTGCGGGCGCTTCTGCTGCAGGTTCAGCCGGGGCAGCGGGGGCATGGGGGCCTCCGTAGCCGAGGAGGATGGAGACTTCGCGCTGGACGGCTTCGACCTGGTCGAGGCGGAGCTCGGGGTCACGTATAATATAGACCTCGCCGCTCTTGGGGTGTTCGTAGATGAGGAAGTGGGCGTCGTCGGTGTCGCGGGTGGCGGTTTGCTTGAGCACGCGCTTCCGCTCGAGCATGACGGCGAGGATGTAGCGGGTGTTTTCGGTGCCGAGGTTGTCTTCCTCAATGAGGCGACGCAGCAGGTTCTCGGCGCCTTCTTTCTCGGTGACCTCCACTTTCACTTCGTGCTTCGGAGCTTCATAGAGGCTCTTCCAAAAGGAAAACGGGTGTAGTTCGCCCCGCACGGCGTCCCAGGAGGCGGCCGCATAGTCGCGCCGCAATAGCTCGCCGGTCTTTTCCTCTTCAAAGAGCGCGGTGTAAAAGGTGTCGCCGTCGGTGAAGGGTTCGCCGGTGTGCTGGC
>JANOZA010000286.1:0-6592 GCA_031429155.1 Verrucomicrobiota bacterium
TCAAAGTCCGCTCCAAGCGCAACCTCGTGCAGAGCCAGGTGTTGGCTCCGGCATTCCCATGCCTGCGGGCTTCGCCCATCGCTTCGCGCTGCCTGTCTCGCACGCTCCAGCGGCTCGGCTCAGCGAGAAGCTCAAGAAGACCCTCAACGCCTACCACAACCGCGCCATCAGCACGATGCAGGTCATCGAAGAGCTGATCCAACTCGCCAAGGACCTCGACGCTGCCACCAAGGCCGGCAAGGAGATGGGGTTGACGGATGACGAGAAGGCCTTCTACGACGCCCTCGCCGCGAACGATTCCGCTGTGACCGCGATGGGCGACGACAAGCTCAAGCTCATCGCCGCCGAACTCATCACCCAAGTGAAGAAGAGCGTGACCATCGACTGGACCCTCCGCGAAAGCGCCCGCGCCAAGATCAAAGTCATGGTGCGCCGCATCCTGAACAAACACGGCTACCCGCCCGACTTGCAGGAAGCAGCGGTGAAGACCGTACTCGCGCAGGCAGAATTGCTCTGCGCGGAGTGGGTGTAGCGCGGTGGCAGTCGTGAACGGGGATTGCGGCTCGCGCGCAGGCTCGCCCCACCTGGTTTTATCCGGCGACCCCTGGCGCGGAGGGGATCGCGGATTGCAGCGGGCTGCGCGGGGACGCGGGCGGGGCGACGGATCATCGGACGGCGGGGGAGATGATTGTTTGCGTCACGCCGCGGCATTGACGGGGCGTGATAAGTGGCCTGCATCCCGGACGTCATTCGTTTCCCGTCTCTTATCCATGAAACCATTCCTTTTGCCTGCCCTGCTGCTGCTCCTCCCGTTCCTCGTCACTGCCCGGGCTGACGGGTGGCCTCAGTTCCGTGGTCCGACTATGGATGGTCACTCGCCTGCCACGGGGTTGCCGACGGAGTGGAGTGAGACAAAAAACGTGAAGTGGAAGACGCTCATTCCGCACCGGGGGTGGTCCACGCCGCTGGTTTCGGAAACGCAGGTGTGGCTGACGACGGCGACGGCGGATGGGCACGATTATTTCGTTTTCTGTCTCGATCGCGCGACGGGGGCGGTGAAACACGAGGTCAAACTATTCCACGCCGACAAGCCGGAGAAACTGGGCAACGATCTCAACAGCTACGCCTCGCCGACGGGGTTGCTCAGTGGTGGCAAGGCGTTCGTGAATTTCGGCAGCTACGGCACGGCTTGCCTGGATACGGCGACTTTCAAAGAGGACTGGCGGCGCACTGACTTGCCCTGCCGGCACTACCGCGGGCCGGGGTCGTCGCTCTTTGACTGGAAAGACTCCGTCATTCTGACGATGGACGGTGTGGATGTGCAGTATCTTTGCGCGCTGGATAAGAAGACCGGCAAGACGCTCTGGAAAACGGATCGCAATACGGAGTTCGGTGACCTCGGGACCGATGGAAAGCCAGTGATGGAAGGCGACAATCGCAAGGCTTACACGACGCCGATGGTCATCACCGTGGAGGGAAAGCCGCAGCTTATCAGCAGCGGATCGAAGGCGACCGTGGCCTACGAACCGGACACCGGGAAGGAAATCTGGCGCACCACTTATAAGGGGTTCTCCAACGCCAGCATCCCGGCGTGGCACGATGGCGTGCTCGCCATCAACACGGGACACGGCAAAGCCAACCTTCAGGCGTTCAAGATTGATGCGGCGACCAAGGGCGACATCACCGGCAAACTCCTCTGGGAACAGACGAAAGCCATTCCGACCCGCTCCTCGCCGGTCACAGTGGACGGCATCATTTATATGAATGGCGACAACGGCATCCTCGCTGCCGTGGACTTCAAGGACGGCAGCCTTCTCTACAACGAACGCGGCCCCGCCAACTGCAGCGCTTCGCCGCTCTATGCCGACGGCAAGCTCTTCTTCTGCGACGAACACGGCACCACGACCATCCTCAAGCCCGGGCGCACCTTCGAGAAGATCGCGGAAAACACGCTGCCGGACGGCATTATGTCGTCGCCAGTCGCCGCCGGAAAGGAATTGTTCATTCGCACGAAGACGGCGCTTTACTGTATCGGGCAGTAAGGGGACGGCGGCGCGTTCCCCGGCTTGACACTCCGCAGCAGACGGGAGCAAGGAGTGAACTCATGCGCTACCTCAACTGGCAGGAATGTTTGGCGGAAAAGGAGTTCACGCTAATCATAGACGTGCGCTCGCCGGGAGAGTTTGTCCTGGATCACATTCCGGGGGCGGTGAATCTCCCGGTGCTGGACAATGACGAACGTGCGGAGGTGGGCCGGCTCTATGTGCAGGTATCGCGTTATGATGCACGCCGGCTGGGGGCGGCAAAGGTGGCGCGCAATGTGGCGGCGCACCTGGAGGGGTTCCTTTCACCCTATCCCGAGCACTCGCGGTTCTTGATCTACTGCTGGCGCGGCGGGAATCGGTCGAAGGCGATGGCCACAATCCTCGACGCCGTAGGCTGGGATGTGACGGTGCTGGCCGGCGGTTATAAAAACTACCGCGCGCATGTCCGCGAGGCGATGGACAGGCTCTGTCTGGGACTGCGCTGCCACATTCTCACGGGCCTCACTGGTTCCGGCAAAAGCCTGCTGCTGCGGCACATGGCAGGGCAGGGGCATCAGGTGCTGGATCTGGAAATGCTCGGCTGTCACCGGGGCAGCCTGCTCGGTGAGGAACCAGGCGCGCCGCAGCCTTCGCAGAAGCACTTCGAGTCGCTGCTGCTGCGGCAGATCGAGGGGTTCGATCCTGCAAAACCGGTGTGGATCGAGAGCGAGAGCAAGCGGCTCGGACGCCTCTGGCTGCCGGAACCGCTGTGGGCGGCGATGATCGCGGCTCCAGTCCATGAACTGCATGTCCCGGCGGCGGTGCGTGCGGATTTTCTCGTCGGAGGCTACGGGCACTTTGTGGCAGCGCCGGATGCGCTGCTAGAAAAACTGGAGACGCTCCGGGAGCCGTGCGGCGGAAAGCAGGTGGCGGCCTGGCAGGCGATGATCAGGGCAGGGGAATGGGTGGCGTTTGTGCGCTCGCTGCTGGAGTGCCACTACGATCCGGTCTATCGCCGCTGCCGCGATGTTTTCCCGGCATCCTGCTCGGAACACATGGTGCCGGCGCTGGATGAGGAATCGCTCGACCGGGCGGCGGCTGAACTCATCGCCGCCGCAGGCTGATCGGGCACTTCTCTCCCTTGCGCTGAAATAGCGGCGGGGCTCTCTCTGAACGCCTATGAGTGACATTTGGAGTTTTGCGAATCCGCAGTTGAAGGACCTGGTGGCCTACGAGCCCGGCAAGCCGATCGAAGAGGTGGCGCGCGAGCTTGGCCTTGAGCCGGGCGACATCGTGAAGCTGGCATCGAACGAGAACCCGCTCGGCCCTTCGCCGCGGGCGGTCGAGGCCATGCGCGAGGCGCTGAATCACGCGCAGCTTTATCCCGACGGCGGCGGCTACAAGCTGCGCAGCGCCATCGCGGCAAAGTTCGGGCTGGAGATGGGCAATGTGGTACTGGGGAACGGCTCGAATGAGATCATCGAGTTCGTCGGTCACGCGTTTCTCAAGCCCGGCGATGAAGTGGTGACCGCGGAGCACGCCTTCGTCGTTTATAAACTCATGGCCACGCTCTTCGGGGCGACGACAGTCGAGGTTCCGGACCCGGGATTTAAGCATGACCTTGATGCGATGGCCGCCGCGATCACGCCGCGGACGAAGGAGGTTTTTATCGCGAATCCGAACAACCCAACCGGCACGCTTTGTTACCAGGAGGAGATTGACCGGTTCATGGCCAAAGTGCCCGAGCACGTCATCGTGATTTTCGACGAAGCCTACTATGAGTTCCTCGATGTGCCGCTGGATACGCTTAAGTATATCCGCGAAGGCCGGAACGTGGTGGTGATGCGGACATTCTCCAAAATCCAGGGGCTCGCCAGCCTGCGCATCGGCTACGGACTGGCACCGAAGCATCTTGCGGATGTGCTTCAAAAGACACGCCAGCCGTTTAACGCCAACGCTATCGCTCAATCTGGCGCCCTCGCTGGATTGAGCGATGACGACCACATGGAACGCACGAAGACCCTCACCAACGAGGGGCGGGAATATCTGCAGCGGACATTCGCGGAGTTGGGGCTGGACTACACGCCGAGCTACGCGAATTTCGTGCTCGTGAAGGTCGGCGACGGTGATGCGCTCTTTGCTTACGCGATGAAGAAAGGCGTCATCCTCCGGGCCATGCGCGCTTACAAACTGCCGGAATACGTCCGCGTCTCTGTGGGCACGATGCCGCAGAATGAGAAGTTCATCCGCGTGCTGCGTGAGTGGCTCAGCGAACGGAAATGATCAGCCGGGACACGATCGCGGCAGTGGCATCGCCCGCCGGCACCGGCGCGGTGGCCCTGCTGCGGGTGAGCGGCCCAGAGGCGATGGCGGTCGCCGGGAAAGCCTGGAAGGGCAGTGGACTTGAGCCGAGCAAGGCGGTGTATGGCTCCATCGTGGACGAATCCGGGCAGGTGCTGGACTCCGTCGTGGCGACCTTTTTCAAAGGCCCGGCGAGCTTCACGGGCGAGGACACGGTGGAAATAGGCTGTCACGGCGGAATGCTGGTGACGCAGCGGGTGCTGGAGGTTCTGCTGCGCGCCGGTGCCCGCGCTGCCGGCCCCGGGGAGTTCACGCAGAGGGCGTATTTGAACGGGAAGCTCGATCTGACGCAGGCGGAAGCAGTGATGGATGTAATCTCCGCGCAGACTGACGCTGCCCTCCGCGCTGCACAGCGCCAGCTCGATGGAGCCATTGGGATTCGCGTGACAGCGCTACGGGACGAACTACTTGGCGTTCTGGCACATGTGGAAGCTTACATTGATTTCCCGGAAGAAGACATTAGTCCAGATACCGGAGCGATTCTGCTGGGAAACCTCAGCAGTGTCGCCGCCGGCATAGATCGTTTGCTGGCGACGGCCGACCAGGGGCGCATCCTTCGGGAAGGGGCGCTGGCGGTGCTGGCCGGCCTGCCCAACGCGGGCAAAAGCAGTCTGCTGAACCGTCTCCTCGGGTGCGAGCGCGCCATCGTCAGCGAGAAGCCGGGCACCACGCGCGACACCATTGAGGAGGTAATCGCGATTCAGGGTATTCCGCTGCGACTGGTGGATACCGCCGGATTGCGAGAGGTGGAAGACGCCGTTGAGCGCGAAGGCGTGACCCGCACCCGCCGTATGATGGACCGGGCTGATCTTATCATCGAAGTAGTTGATGCCAGCCAGCCGGTTACTGAGCGTGCTTCCTTTACGGAAGAGTCCGGGGCTAAGTTTTTACTCGTTTTGAACAAGGCGGATCTAGCGATTCATGACTCATGGAAGGGCAGCGGAGGAGTGGCTGTTTCAAGTCTGACCGGGCAGGGGATGGAAGACCTCACGGCAGCCATCGTTCGTGCGTTGTCGGCCGGCGGCGAGGGATTCACCGGCATGGAAGCGGCAGTAAACGCCCGGCATAAGGCCTGCCTGGAACGTGCGGCGAGGGCCTTGCTCGCTGCCATCTCCCAACTCGATTGCGGTGCCGCACCGGAATTCGTAGCGGTGGATTTGCACGATGCCCTGATCGCACTGGGCGAGGTCGCAGGGAAGACTGATACGGAGGATCTGCTCGGCGTCATTTTCTCCCGGTTCTGCATCGGGAAATAGCGTCCGTTCAGGGCGGGGTGGTCTCTGCCGCACGGGGCGCCTGCTTCTCCCCGTCAGCCAGCATCCGCTGGCCAAATCTAAACGCAGCGAGCAACAACAGGAGCAGCAGCACAGGGCCGATGGCCGCACCGAAATCGAATCGTCCGTCAGTGAAAAGCCAGCGAGTGAGAGGAGATTGCTCCAATTTTCGATGTATTTTGCTGCCGCGATCCTTCTGTGGCTCTGCCGCCAGGCGCTCCCAGTTTTCCGTGAATCGTTCACGGGAAGTATCCGGAATCGGAACAATCTCAGCGGGTGCCCGCAGGCCGGCGTGCTGACGCCAATTGGCGTCCGGATCCATGAGTTGGTTCGCAGGGCGGGGTGGGGCAGCGGAAGGAAGTGCGAAATCCCATTTGCGCACCTCCGGCGTTTTCGGTTTGCTGTTCGCCATCAGTTCGGGGCGGCGGGCCTCGAATGCATCCGCTGTCTGAGCTGATTGCAGCGGTGCTGGAGTGGGCCGCCCCTCGAATGCATCCGACCTCAACCCACGCGGTGCCGCGCCGAGCGGTGTTTGCAGGATCGGCTGTTCGCAGTCTTGGTTTTCGAATTGATTCCGGGCCATAATCGTTTGGCGCAGCAGGGGTGGAAGTGGCGGAGTGTGGCGTGCAGGCGGTTAGTCTCAAATGAAAAAGCTGACACATTGCAATGCGACAAAAAAAGCCCGGACAGCACTGGGCCGCCCGGGCTTGAGGGGATGCACCTGGATCAGGTCAGTTTCCACGGACCGCGATATTCACGGCCCAGCAGTTTCGCGGCCTCGTCGTCGCCGACGATTTCCTCTTTGGAGGGATCCCATTTGATCTTCCGTCCGACGAGCATGGAAATAAGCGCGAGGTGTCCCGGAATGGCACTGCGGTGTGCCGTTTCCACAGGCGTCAGGGTTGGTTTCCGGCTTTTCACGCATTCAATGAA
>JANOZA010000287.1:0-3597 GCA_031429155.1 Verrucomicrobiota bacterium
TGGAGCGGCGCGGGCGGCAAGCCGCAGTATGCGCGCGATCAGTTCGCCCGCCGCGCGATGCAGGAACTCGGCCAGCCGTCCTCCGAGGGGCGCTATCTGCACGTCTATATCAACGGCGTCTATTGGGGCATCTACAATGCGGTGGAGCGCCCGGATGCGAGTTTCGCGGAGCAATACCTCGGCGCGAATCCCGCGCTCTGGCAGGGGCAGAATTCCGGTCAGCCGATCAATGGCGCGACGGATATTTCGGAATGGAACAACATGCTCGCCGTGGTGGATGACGTCACGCCTGCCGCGACGGATGCGCTGAAGGATGCGGAGTATCTCCAGAGCGCCGGATTCAATCCCGACGGCACGCGCAACGCGGCGTTTCCTGTCTGGATAGATCCCACCAACTTTTCCGATTACCTCATTGTGAACTGGTACGCCGGGAACAGCGACTGGCCGTTTAAGAACTACTACGGTGGCCGTGCGCGCGAGGCGAACAGCACTGGCTACAAGTTCTTCATGTGGGACTGCGAGTGGTCGCTGCTGCTGCAGTCATCGCCGACGACGAACCGCACCGCGGACTTCTCCGGCATCGCCGCACCGCAGAGTCATCTGGAGCGCAGCCCGGAGTATCGCCTGCGCTACGCGGACCGCGCCTTCCGCGCGATGTTCAACAACGGACCGCTCACGCCGGCGCGCTCGCGCGCGCTATACGATGAAGTCACCGCGCTGCACCGGAACATCCTTATCCCCGAATCCGCGCGCTGGGGGAATCAGCACGGCGGGCAGTACGGCGTCTCGCATTGGCAGACGGAGTACAACAGCATCGTGAACACATGGTTCCCCGTGCGCACTGCCAACTTCCTCAGCCAGCTCCGCGCGCGCAGCTTGTATCCAAACATTGACGCGCCGCTCTACAGCCAGCACGGCGGCAGCGTGCCCGCCGGCGGCAGCATCACCATGACGGTGCCGGCCAGTGTGTCGAAGATTTACTATCAGTTCGGCAGCGGCGATGCCGACGCGACGGACTACGAGCATTCGCTCGACCCGCGGCTCGTCGGCGGCACGGTCAATCCGTCGGCGACGCTTATTGATCTCGGCGGCGGCGGCGGCGGGCCGGTGACGACGCAATACATTACCACCAGCGCGGTCTGGAAGTATATCGGCGACGGGAGCAATCAGGGCACGGGATGGCGTGGCGTCGGATTCAATGACGCAGCCTGGCTCTCCGGTCCGTCGCAACTCGGCTACGGCGACGGCGACGAGGCGACGGTGACTCCGTTTGTGGATGCCGATCCCGTGACCACGGGAGTGCAGAAGAACGCGACGACTTATTTCCGCCGTGTGGTGAACATTCCCGATCCCGCCGTCTTCGCCGACTTCACGCTCAACTACACCTACGACGACGCCATCGTGATCTACCTCAACGGAGCGCCCGTCGCGCGGCACTTCATTAATGTGGACCAGGCCTACAATCTGTATGCCACTGGCAGCGGCGGCGAGAATGCCTCGGGCACGGTGACGCTGCCGCCGTCGGCCTTCGTCGCCGGCGCGAATACTTTCGCCGTCGAGATCAAACAGGACAGCGGCGCCAGCAGTGACATCAGTTTCGACCTCACCCTCACCGGCAATCCGCCCGGCGGCAGCGGCGCACGCACCACGCCGCCGATCACGCTGCCCGCCCACGGCTGGCTGTTCGCACGCTCCTTTGACAGCACCACCGGCGCGTGGAGCGCGCTCAATTCCGCCTTCTTCACCATCGCCACCGTGCCCGCCGACGCGACGAATCTCGTGATATCCGAAATCAACTATCACCCCGCCGAGCCTCCCATCGGCGCGATCTCCACGGACCGCGACGACTACGAATACATCGAACTCCGCAACGTGCTCACCGCCTCCAGCGTGGATCTCACCGGCGTAAAGTTCACCGCCGGCATCGGCTTCGACTTCGCCGCGAACACGCTCATTCCGCCGGGCGGTCGCGTCGTCATCGTGAAGCACCGCGCCGCCTTTGAGCAACGCTACGCCGGCGCGCTGCCCGTCTTCGCGCTCAACACCGCCGGCACTGCTGAATACACGGGCCGCCTCAGCAACGACGGCGAACTCCTCACGCTGCTGAGCGCCGCCGCCACGCCGATCCACAGCTTCCTCTACGACGAGAACCTCCCCTGGCCGCCCGTCGCCGACGGCCTCGGCTATTCGCTCGTCTTGAAAAATCCCGCGACGCCCGTGCCCAATCACGCGCTGCCGCAAAGCTGGGTCGCCGGCCGCACCACCAACGGCGCACCCGGCGCGGACGATCCCTACGGCTTCACCGGCGATCCCGCCGCCGACCTTGATCTCGACGGCTTCACCGCGCTCGTGGAATTCGCCCTCGGCAGCAGCGACCTCATTCCCGGCGACGCCATCACCGCAATGAGCGGCGCGTTCGCCGACTACGCCGGTCCCGCGCAGCACCTCACCATCACCTTCCGCCGCAACCTCCTCGCCCACCACACCCTCGACCTCCGTCCCCAAGTCTCCAGCGACCTGACCACCTGGCTCGGCGGCCCCGCCATCGAGTTCATCGGCGAAACCGACCACGGCGACGGCACCTCCACCATCGTCTATCGCAGTGCCACGCCCATCTCCGGGACCATCCGCCAGTTCATCCGCCTCCTCGCTGTGCCGCAGCCGTGACAGCCGTTGACCCAGGCGGCTCCGGCGGGTAAGCCCAAGCATGGGACTCACTTACGCCACACTCGAAGTCATCAACTCCGGCGACGTTGCCGTCGCCCGCCGAAACCTCATGCCCGAGGCCGACATCCGGCGCGCCCATGTCCGCATGTTGGTGGACAGCGGAGCCTACATGCTTTGCCTCAACGAGCACCTCGCGGCGCAGCTCGGGCTCGACATCATTGATACCATGGAAGCTGAATTGGCCGACGGTACCGTGACCACACTGCAAATGGCCGGCCCTGTGGACCTGCGCTTCGGCAACCGCAAGACCTCCTGTCGCGCCGTGATTTTTCCCGGTGAGTCCGAGCCGTTGCTCGGGGCCATTCCGATGGAGGACATGGACGTGCTGATTGATCCGAAGAAGCAGGAACTCATCATCAATCCCGCGAATCCCTACCTCGCGAAGAAGTCGCTGAAATAGCCTCAGCCCCAATCGAATCCCAGCGTATCGAGCCTGGCGATACGATCCGGGGCGAGCCTGCCGAGGCGGCGGAGTTTGCGCTGATGGATGCGCCACGAGTGCAGCGGTACATCCTGCCCCCGCGGGCGGGGCACGCGGGTGTGGCCGTGTTGTTTGTGAAAGGCCGCAAGTTCCCGAAAGCGGCGCTCCCAGAGCGTGTCCTCAAAGAGGCCTTTGGTGTGGGCCTCGAATCCCAGCGCCTTGAGGGCGGCAGCGCGCTCCGGGAGCAGCGTGCCCAGGCGCAGGCGGCGGCGCTGGCGAAACACCCACCGCTGGAGCAACGCATCCTTCCATCCTTTGGGCACCCGGGTGTGACCGCATTTCCTCTGAAAGGCAGTGAGCTTTTTCAACATGGAGTGCCAGCCGGGGTCGGTGAATTCCACTGTGGCCCGGGGCACCGGCGCGTCCTCCTCCCAGTCGAAGCCCAGCGC
>JANOZA010000288.1:0-6384 GCA_031429155.1 Verrucomicrobiota bacterium
GCCGTCGGCTAAAGGCCGGCGTGGCCGCCTCGTTGCGGCTTCTTAAGCTCCGGTCCGCCATGTCCCTAATCACATTTTCAACCGTATGACCGCTGACCTACTATCCCTGCTAAATACAATTTTCGCGGGCATTTCCGCGATGGGTATCATCTTCGCTGCCTGCCAGTTGCTCGTCACGAAAAAGCAGGCCATGACCACTTTTGAGGATAACATCGCCCGTGAATATCGTGACTTGGCGAATCGCCTTCCGACTAAAGCACTGCTTGGCAAAGATCTTTCCGATGATGAGTATCAGAAGGCGTTCGATGAATTTTACCACTACTTTGATCTCTCAAACGAGCAGGTGTTCCTCCACCAGCGCCGAAGAATCAGCAAGGCGACTTGGAACTACTGGCGGGATGGCATCCGCTCAAACATTCGCCGCCCTGCGTTTGCGCGCGCATGGGCCGAAATCAGCGAAACCTCCAACGGTGATTTTAGTGAACTGAGGCGTCTGATTGCGGTCGACTTCAAAGACGCCGCAAAACAATGACCACCCCTACCGCAATACTGGAAACCGAACATCGCCAGCAATCCTTCCGTCTGCAAAGCACCATGCAAGCTCATTTTGCCACTCTTCTTTTCAGCTTTTTGTTGTCCTGCGTATTCAGTTCCGCTCAGACTCCCACATGCACACCTGGCAAGCTTTCTCTTGGCGCAAACATCTGCGATCTGAGTCAGGCGTTTCCGAACACCGGAGGCACATACACCTTCCGGGTGGCTCTTTCCCCAATCTCCGCCTCATGGACTGATGCCGTCGACGATGATTGGATCGTCCGGGAAAACGCATCCGTGCAGAGCGGAATCCTGACCTACACGTATCGTGTATTGCCGAATTCGACAGGGCAATTCCGAACCGGTCATATCCAGATTAACAGCGTCTCAGACGTTATTCATACCGTCGTTCAGGGTGCCGACTCCAGTCTCACATCATTGCTGAATGCAACGTCTGCGCCTTCTTCGTCTGTAGAATGCACGCCTTCGACCGGGGGCCTCTCGATAGAAATTTGCGACCTTAGCCAGCAATTTCCGGCGCAGGGTGGCACCCATGCTGTGGCCATCGGCTTGCAGGGCAGCAACACAAACTGGAATGATTCCGCGACCTATCTCTGGATGGATGATCCCGTGTGGATTATCCCTGTCTGGGCAAATCTGTTGGGAAACCGCGTAACTTACTACTACACTGTACTGCCAAACTCCACTGATGAGCCTCGCAGTGCGGAAATTTGGTTCAATAGCGGCGAAAAAATACATGACGTTTCTCAGGCCGCCGGTCCGGTGAATCCCCCGCCGACCATCAGCGACATCGGAAACCAGAACACCAACGAAGACACACCTGTTGGCCCCATAACTTTCACGGTAGGTGATGTCGGAACTTCACTGAATTCCTTGGTGATTGCCGCGACTTCCAGCAACGCAAGTTTGCTGCCCAACGCGAATCTCGTCACTGGTGGCAGCGGTGCCAATCGGACCCTAATGGCAACGCCCGCTTTCAATCAATTCGGCACCACTACGATCACGGTGACTGTGACGGACGGCGACACTTTCACGGCGAGCGATTCCTTCGTGCTGACCGTCAACTCGGTGAACGACTTGCCAACCATTTCCGACATCACAGACAAATTGCTTGTCGAAGATACGGCCACGTCCGGGATCGCCTTCACGGTCGGCGATGTGGAGACAGCGGTGGGATCGCTCATGCTGTCCGCCACTTCATCTAATCCTGCGCTCATACCCGTCGGAAACATCATCTTTGGTGGCAGTGGTGCGAGCAGGACAGTGACGCTCACGCCTGCGGCGAACCAGTTCGGGACTTCTACGATCACGGTGACGGTCAGTGATGGCGCGGGAAGCACCAACGACACCTTCGCGCTCACAGTCGGCGCTGTGAACGATCTACCCACGATCTCGGACGTGTCCAATCAGACCACTAATGAGGAAACGCCCACCGCGGCGCTGCCTGTGACTGTTGGCGATGTGGAAACGGTCTCCGGCTCTCTGACATTGGCGGGAGCCTCCTCGAACTTAACTCTCGTTCCGGTAGCGAACATCGTTTTCGGAGGAACGGGCACCAGCCGGACGGTGACGGTCACTCCGGCTCCGAATCAAAGCGGAACGGCTACGATTACGCTGACTGTGGGGGACGGCACGGCGACGGTGAGCGATACGTTCACGCTCACGGTGACGGCGGTGAATGATTTGCCCGCCATTTCCGATGTATCAAATCAAACGGTGAACGAAGACTCCGCTACAACGGCTCTGCCGTTCGTGATCGGCGATGTCGAGACCGCCGTGAGTTCGCTGACGCTTTCCAAGTCTTCCTCCAACACCACGCTGGTGCCGTCCGCCAACATCGTCTTCGGCGGGACCGTGGTGAACCGGACGGTCACGGTGACTCCGGCAGCCAATCAATCCGGCACAGCAACGATCACGCTGACAGTGAACGATGGCACAGCGTCCAGCAGCGACACTTTCCTGCTGACCGTGAACCCGGTGAACGATCCGCCCGTCATTTCCAACATCACGGACAAGACGACCACGGAGGACACGGCTACGGTGCCAACTGCCTTCACCGTGGGTGGTGTGGAAACTGCCGCAGCTTCTCTTGCAGTCTCGGGCACTTCTTCGAATCCGGCGCTGGCACTTCCTGCGGGTATCGTCTTCGGCGGCAGCGGGGCGAATCGCACGGTGACGGTGACGCCGCTGCCGAATCAGTCCGGAACTGCCACCATCACGGTGACCGTGAGTGACGGCGCTGCGAGCGTGAGTGACACTTTCCTGCTCACGGTAGCAGCCGTGAATGACCTGCCTTCGATCTCGGATGTGCCAAGCCAGACAGTGAATGAAGACACTCCGACGACGGCATTGCCGCTCACAGTCGGTGACGCGGAGACGGCAGTGGACTCATTGACGCTCACCGGGAGTTCCGCAAACACAACCCTCGTCCCCGCGGCCAACATCGTATTTAGCGGGACTGGGGCCAGCCGGTTCGTGACCGTCACTCCGGCGGCGAATCAAAGCGGGAGCGCAACCGTCACACTGACAGTCAGCGACGGCACCGCGACAAGGAGCGATACCTTCACGCTCACGGTGACGGCTGTGAATGACGTTCCGACGATTTCGGATGTCACCGACCGGGCGGTGAATGAAGACACGGCTACGGCGGCCATTCCGTTCGTCATCGGGGACGTGGAGACGAGCACCAGTTCGCTGACGGTGACGCGGACTTCTTCCAACACGGCGCTCGTGCCGCTGACCGGCGTCCTGCTGGGCGGATCAGGAGCCAATCGCACCGTGACCGTCATTCCTGCTGCCAACCAGTTTGGCACCAGCACCATCACGCTGTCGGTGAGCGACGGCACGGCGACGGTGAGCGATTCCTTCGTGCTCACGGTCAACCCGGTGAATGACCTGCCGGTGATTTCCAATGTGGCGAACCTCTCGATCAATGAAGACACGCCGACGGCGGCGATAGCCTTCACCATCAGCGACCTTGAGACGCCGCTGGCTGATCTGACAATGACCGGCGGCTCCAGCAATACGGCGCTCGTGCCGCTCACTGGTTTTGCCTTCGGCGGCAGTGGCGGCAGCCGGACGGTGATCATAAGTCCGGCGCTCAATCAGTCCGGAACTTCCACCCTCACGCTGACCGTGAGTGATGGCACCGCGACGGCGAGCGACACCTTTGTGCTGACGGTGACGGCGGTGAACGACGCGCCTACCATCTCTGACATTGCTGACCTGCCGCTGATCAGGAACACGGCCTCGGCGGCGATTCCATTCACCATCGGCGATGTGGAAACAGCGGCGACCTCGCTGACGGTCACGCGCACGTCATCGAATACCACGCTGCTTCCGACCGCTGGCATGGTCCTCGGCGGCAGCGGTGCCAGCCGGGCCATCACGCTCACCCCCGCAGCCAATCAGACGGGAACCTCAACCGTCACCGTGACGGTGAGCGACGGGAGTCTGACCCGGAGCGACACCTTCATCCTCACGGTGACCAATCTCCCGCCTCTGGCCGCCTGGAAGCAGGCGCAATTCGGAGCCAATGCCGGCAATGAATCCATCGCCGGTGATCTTGCCAATCCCGATGGCGACTTGCTGGTGAACCTGCTGGAATACGCGATGGGCGGGAATCCCAATAGCGCGACCTCCGCTCCGGCTCCGGTGAGCAGCGTCATCAGCAACAGGGTGAGCCTGACCTTCACCCGCATAGTGGCGAATACGGATGTGACCATCACCGTGCAGGGTGCGGATTCCCTGCAAGGGCCGTGGGCTGATCTGGCGCAGTCGGTGAATGGGAACGCGATGACTGAATTGGTCGCCGGGGCCGCAGCGGCGGAGACGGGCAGCGGTGCGACTCGCAGCGTGGAGGTCCGCGATGCTTTCACGCTGGGGCAGGCGTCGCATCCGCGGCGGTTCCTGCGGGTGAAGGCGGGGCATTGAAGCGGCTGGTTCCGAATCGCAAAATCGGCGCTGCCACCACAGATGCCGGGGATTGACGAACGGCTTCACGGTGATACGCTCCGCGTTATGGTCGCACTCAAAACCACTGCCAAAGTAGATCAGAGCCGGACGCTGGCTGTGGTCTTGCCGCAGTGCGGCGTGGAGGCGGGTGAATATGAAGTGCTGGTAGTGCTCGCGGGTGTGGAGGAGCCGGCGCGGGCAGCGTTGACGTTCTCTCAGCACCGGCTCGGATCGCAGGAGGGCCGCACCTGGTCACGCAGCGAAATCTACAACGACGATGGACGCTGAGCCGGTGTTCGTGGACACGAATGTGCTGGTCCATGCAAATAATGAGGAGTCACTTTTCCGGCAGGAAGCCCGGCAGCGCCTCCTTGATTTGGCGGCGGCCGGTCATACGCTCTGGATCAGCAGACAAGTGCTTCGGGAGTATGCTGCGGTCCTGTCCCGGCTGATGAATGAGACAAATGCGTTCGATGGCCCGGCCATTGTGGCGGATTTGCAGCGGTTTGAGCGCGAGTTTCTGGTGGCGGATGAAAATGCGGCGGTGAGCGCACAACTGCAGGCGCTGATCGTCTCTCATGCAGTGAAGGGGAAGCAGACGCATGACGCGAATGTGGCCGCGACCATGCTGGTGCATGGCGTTACGAGGCTGCTGACCCACAATGAGAAGGACTTCCGGCGCTATATTCCGCTGATCGAAATCCTCCCGATGGTGCCGACGGCGAATCCGTAAGTATAGTGGCCCCCATTTTCTGCGCCGCCACTTGGATCATTCCAGGTCGTTCGTGGGCTGCACCAGTTTTGTCATCATGGCAGAGCGCCGCATCCTGGAGGCGGCTACCAGTGACGCGCATTTCACGGAAGCGGGATTGGTGGCGCTGCTGCGGTGAAGCCGAGAGACACGATGAACCGCAGCGTGGAGGTGCGCGATGTCTTCACGCTGGGGCAGGCGGCGAATCCGTCAGGTGAAGTGGCCAATAGCTGGCGGTTCAAACTCAAAAGAGAGCTGGAGTCCGCAGATTTACGCAGATTCCCCACGAGTTGCAGGACTCTGAGGATTCACCCGCGAGGTGAGTGCCGCAGGAGTTTCGCCCATGCCGTAAGTTCCTGAATATCTGCGCTAATCTGCGTAATCTGCGGAAAACCATTCCCGGATTTTAGTTCAATGATTGAACGCGAACTCCTTCGCATTCAGCAGTGCCCAGAAGAGGTCGGCGAAGACGATGTCGCGGGCGTCGGTGGCGAGGGAGGCGGCAACGGCGGCGCGCTCGGCGTCAGTGGGCGGGCGGCTGACGGTGGCGAGAAAAATGGACGTGGTGACGGCGGGGTTGTCGGGATTTGAAAGGAGTCCGGCGAGTCGCCCGCTGGCGGTTCGGATGTTGGCGAAGAGGTCGTCGCTGTTCTTAAGATGGAGCAATTGCGGGAGGGTAACCTCTCCTTTGCGCTCACAGGCGCAGGCGGTGACGCGGTCACTGCGGCCGAAGAGGGTGAGAAAATAAGAGTCCGCGCCGGAATCGGCGAGTTGCGTGGCACGAAGGCCATAGGGATAACCTGGGAAGCGATTGGGCACACTGGTCGCGGCGGCGATGGCGTCTAGCATGACTTCGGCGGGCAGGCGCCGGGCGTTGTAGTGCGAATAGAAGCGGGTGTCGGCTTCGTTCTCCGGCGTGGTCGTGGAATCGAGCTGGTAGGCGCGTGAATTGAGGATCAGCCGGATGAGGTAGCGGAGGTCGAAATTGTGGCCCCGGAATTCGTCAGTGAGGATTTTCCAAAGGGCTGCGTTCGAAGGCGGGTTGCTGGCGCGCAGGTCGTCCACGGGCTCGACGAGGCCCGTCCCGAAGAAGTGTCTCCACAAGCGGTTCGCCATCGCCCCGG
>JANOZA010000289.1:0-2902 GCA_031429155.1 Verrucomicrobiota bacterium
GCCTGCGCAGCTACAACTATGGCACCACGTCCGCGCCCAACTACGCTATCGGGGGAGACGCTCTGGAACGCAAAGTGCGCCTCAACCGCAGCACCGCCACGCCCTCCGCGCTGAGCCGCAGCTACCTCCTCGTGGACCGCCAGAAGAACGACACCAGCCTCACGACCTGGACCGTGACCACTGTCACCCCCGTCACCCTCACCATCCCCGCCGGTCAAGTCATCTCCAATACCATAGCCCTCGCCGTCCCCTCCAGCGTCCCCCCCCTCGACGGCAAAATCAGCCGGCATGAGATGGCCCTTATGCCAGTGGAGGTAATCGATAATAACAAGAATTCGATCTCCAAATTGAAGGTCGCCAAAATGTCTGAGACAGGAGTTTTGAGCGGGACCGGAGCATCCGCCACTCTGGACATCGAGAAAGACTCGGATCGGTTCTATGTGAGGGTCAAAGGTGGTGCATCCATGGGGGGGATTTCGGTGAAAGTTTCCACCACGGACAATCCTGATACGGCCTACAACGACAATGCCACGCAGATTGATCTTGTCGCCGACGGAGCCGATGCCATTTCGAAATCCATGCTGTTGGTCTCCGACGACGTGGACGATGACCATCCCGTCGACAGCATCGCAGACGACGCGACGGGCGACCGAACGCACAAGATTCAACTCGGCGGCAACTTCAAGATTGAAGGGATCAAAATCGGCACAGGAGCTTGGCAGATGATGGACGCGAAGACTCCGGTGCCTGTGGAAAAAACTGCAACTCTTGCTGTTGTGATTTTAAGACAGACGGTTGGCGGAACTCCTGTCCTTGGACAGCCTGCTGTTGAAGGTGATCTCAAGGTATGTCAGGAGAGATATGCGACTATTGGAGTCAAGCTTTCATGGTCAATTACTGTCGCTGACCCGCCCACTGGTGTAGACCTGAGCAATGGATTGACGGAGTATTCGAGCAACACTCCAACCGCTGAAGAAAAGGCATTGATGAATGGCTTAGGAACTGCCGTGACAACTGACTTCCATGCGTTCTATGTGAATTCGCTATCGAGTGGAAGCCTTGGTGAGTCTTTCTCGCCATCACAATTCTCTCAACCAGCAGATCAAAAGTATACGAACAACGTCATAATTCCCGCCAACAGGTCATTTTTCGCCCCGCCACACGAACTCGGTCACATTTATCTCAACGATGGTAGCCACACAGCGGATCGGATGAACCTGATGACTGATCAGCAGGCGGCAATGACAAATATCATAACTGGAGATAAGCGCATTTCTCGTGAGCAAGGAACTACAATCCGCTCGAATCCCCTCACCAAGTAATCGACATGAGAATGCCTTGCCTAATTATTGTCTACTTGATCCTTATCCCCGTGCTGCGTTCACAAGTCACACCCGATGATGGAAGCCTTACAACCCTGCTTTCCGGCAGAAAAAACCCCGGGGATCAAGAGGCGATAGCTAAGCTGGGAATCAGTTCAATTGACATTCTGATGGACAGATTGGCTGCGGAACAAGATGCAAACAAGCTCCCTATCTATGCTCGTCTCATTGGCATTAAATACCGCCAGTTTGCCGATCAACTCACGCCAAGCAAAAAGACTGAAATATTAACCGAACTTTGTGCCAAGATTCAAGGGATCAAAGATGAAGGACCGAGTTCATACTTGATTCAATCATGTCTTAAAAATCTAGAGGGCATCAACCACCCTACGGTAAAGCAGATGACGGACGTGTTCTTACTTTCTCCCGTGGAATGGACAAAAAGCGCTGCCGAGTCCCTTAACAGATCGCTGGTGAAAATGCCAGAGAACAAGGAAAGCGCGGTGTCCGAACCGCCCGTGACAAGAGTGTCCCACGAACGCGCACAGTCGCCAAAATCGCAAGTTACTGAGCCCACGGCATCGACATCAAGTGAAGGCCCCGCTTCATCAACCCCGTGGGGCCTCATTGGCCTGTTGATAGCAGCGGCGCTGGGACTACTCGTGTTCTTGATCAAACGCCGCTCGTAAATCACGTCTCCCCAACTGCCGATTCGCCGCGTTCAGTTCCGCGCCCTCCGGTGCCTGAGCTTGGCACTATGCGGCTGGGCGTGGTGTGGTTCGGGAGTCGGACGCTTCGGTGGAGCTGGTGGGTTATGGCAGGCGCAGCGTGGTCCGCGCCGCATAGTGAGGCGCTGCAGGCAACCGCCCCCGCCTCGGCTCGGTGGCGTCCTGTGTGACGGGGTAGTCCAGCGCTCGCCTCGCAGAGTCAGGCTCCTATCGTCGCGCTCCGCACCCCGCCGTGGCCCGTGGTTGCAGGTGCTCGTTCCTCGCAGGCCGCCCCCCGGCCCGCGCTCCGCGCGCCTTCCACCACCGGCCCCGGCCAACCCCCTCGTTTTAAAAGCTCCGCGCCCCGGCCTCCGGCACCGGCTTCGTGCCTCAGCCCGTGCCTGCGGCCCCCGTCGCTGCGGCTGCTGCGGACAGACCAGAGGACAGACCTCTCTTGATGCTCTCGACCTCTCTTGATGCTCTCTTGATGCTCGCCACACCCGGAACGACTGGCCGGAACGACTGGCCGGAACGACTGGCCACACCAGAATGGCGCTAAGATAAGGGCGTGGATCGCCGAAGTCAGAGGGCCGGAGGCCCGTAATAAATTAGCCGGGGTGCCCCCCCCGGTCAGCCCCCGCACGATACAGGCGATAGGCCGTCCGGAAGTCCCATCGTCTGTCATTTATATTCGTCACCGGGGGTCTTCGACCCTGAGCCTTATACGGAAGTAATGCAGGCATTGCCAAGCCGGAGGCTTGCCAGCCATTAGCCGGTGGTTGAGCGCAGCGATACCACCGGTATTCGCGGGAAAGCGGCGGCATCCCGGAGAGCCGGAGCGAAGCGGAGACAGCCGAAGGCAAATGCCAGCGG
>JANOZA010000290.1:0-4488 GCA_031429155.1 Verrucomicrobiota bacterium
AACAGAAGACTCTGATGGGCTCGATGGGCGACAAGCAATGGTTCATGGAAAATGCCCGCCCGCCGCAACTCATGCGCAATTCGCTTTTCCTGAACGCCGGCAATGGCCGCTTTCTTGAAGGAGCCTACCTCGCCCACCTGGCTAACTCGAACTGGACATGGGCCGCGCGACTCTGCGACCTCGACAACGACGGGCGAAACGACCTTTATCTCCAGTGCGGCATGTCCCGGAACTTCAACGAAAAAGACGATCCCGAGGCGCTGAAGAAAGATCCTAATAAGACCCAGTGGGAGCGGTATAAACACCTGCCGCCGCTCAAGGAGCCGAACATGGCTTTCCGCAATCAGGGCGGGTTAAAGTTTGCAGATTCCTCGAAGGCATGGGGACTCGACTACCTCGGCATGAGCTACGGCTGCGCGGCCGGTGACCTCGACGGCGACGGCGACCTCGACATCGTCAGCGTCCGGCTCGACGAGCCGGTTGTGATCTATCGCAACAACAGCCAGGAGGGGAATCGCGTTACCTTTCAGTTCACCGGCACTGCTTCCGATCGTTTTGGCACCGGGGTCCAGCTTCGGCTCGAATCCGGGTCCGGTATTCAGGTTCGCGAACTCACCCTCTCGCGGGGCTATCTCGGCTGCGACGAGCCGCTCGTTCACTTCGGAATGGGAGCTGACACCAAAATCAAACGACTGGAAGTCCGCTGGCCCGCCGGGAGCACGCAGGTGTTTGAGGATCTGAAAGCCGGGCACCGCTACACCATCACCGAGTCCCCGGCGGCAGCGTCTCCGGCCCGGGTCCCTTCCGAAGCGCCGCTCTTCGCCGCGAGTTCCGTCCTGTCAAAAGTGGTCCAGGAGGAGAAACCCTATGATGACTACGCCCGTGAGCCTCTCCTTCCAAACAAGATGTCCCAACCCGGTCCCTGTCAGGCATGGGGTGATGTAAATGGCGACGGGCTCGATGACTTATTCCTCGGCGGAGCCCGCTACGGCACGCGGCATTTGATGATGAACGGTGGCGGGCTTAAATTCACCGAGGCGGAAGACCCGTTCGGAGCCGACTTCCTCAGCGAAGACTTGGGCGCTCTCTTTTTCGATGCCGACGGCGACGGCGATGCGGACCTCTACATTGTGAGTGGCGGCGTGGAATGCGAGGCTGGCGCGCCCAGTCTCCAGGACCGGCTTTACCTGAATGATGGCCACGGCAAACTGACTCCCGCTCCCAAAGACGCCCTGCCTGCCGAGACGGACAGCGGTGGTCCCGTCTTGGCCGCGGATTTGGATCGCGACGGCGACCTGGATCTTTATGTGGGTGGCCGCTGTGTGCCGGGTGCCTATCCCACGGCCGCCAGGAGCCATCTGTTGCGCAATGATGCCGGTAAATTCTCCGACGTGACGCCGCCCGGCCTCGCCAGCACCGGCATGGTCACTGCGGCCCTCTGGACGGATGCGGACGGAGACGGCTGGAGTGATCTCCTCGTCGCCCATGAGTGGGGCGCCATCGAATTCTTCCGCAACAACGCAGGAAAGCTCATTCGGGTCGAGCGCACCGGTCTCGAGAAACTCACCGGCTGGTGGAATGGCCTCGCAAGCCGCGACCTCGACGGCGACGGCGACATTGACTGCATCGCGACAAACTTCGGACGGAACACCAAGTATCATCCGGATGCCGCGCACCCCGCGCTGATCTACTACGGCGACATGGATGGCAGCGGGAAATCGCAAATCGTGGAGGCGGAATATGAAGGCGACAATATCGTGCCCATTCGGGGACGCAGTTGTTCCTCGCAGGCGATGCCGTTCATCAAAGAGAAGTTTGGCACCTATAAAGCCTTCGCCCTCGCGAGCCTGAGCGAGATTTACACACCGGAGAAACTTGAAAGCGTCAGCAAATTCACTGCCGCCACCCTCGAGAGCGGCATCCTGCGCAATGACGGCAAGGGACACTTCACCTTTGAGCCCCTCCCGTGGACGGCCCAACTCTCCCCCAGTTTCGGCGTCGCCATTTCTGAACTCACCGGCGATGGCTCACCCGATGTCGTTCTCGCGCAGAACTACTTCTCCCCGCAGATCGAAACTGGCCGGATGGCCACCGGACTCAGCTTGCTCCTCACCGGCGATGGCAAGGGTGGACTCACTCCGGTTTGGCCCTCACGCAGCGGCATCTCCGAGCCCGGAGACGCACGCAGCCTCGTCATTACCGACATGAATGCAGACAGTTGGCCCGACCTTGTATTCGGGATGAACAGCGCGCCGATGAGCGTCTTCCTCGCAAAACCAGGCAGCCCTGGCAGCGGCATTGTCAGTGTGAAACTCAAAGGAAAAGCAGGCAACGTCTCCGCGGTTGGTGCGCGGGTTACCTTCACGACCAGTGATGCCAAGTCCCAGACAGCCGAAGTCCAGGCCGGTTCCGGCTACCTCTCGCAGGCTCCGGCTACTCTCTCCTTCGGGCTTCCTGAAGGAAAGACCGTCAAACTGGTCACCATCCGCTGGCCCGACGGGCGCACGACGACGCACAAGAGTCCTGCGGTCAAAGGCCACATAATCGAACTCTCTCTGCCGGAAGGTAAGTGATTGGAACGACCGGCCGGAGCTGCTGCCGACGGGTGGGCAGAACGGTGATGCCTCCGAAGAGAACGGGCACTACGGGGTGTTTCAAAGCGTTGGGCGTTCCGGTGCAGGTCGCGCCATTCGTGATCCTGCCGGTTCCATTCCACTACAGCCGTAGTGAGCGGGGGCGGACAACGCGTAACTGATTACGATCCTCCGGCGGGGCTTGCCGGCTTGGCGGCAACCGAATGCGGGGCAGGGGAGCTGAGCTTTTGCATCCGCTGGATTTCCTCGAGCAGAAAAGCCGGGAGCATGAAGGGCTCGTAGCCGGTGTGCTGCCAGCGCATTACGCCGGCGGCGTCTATGTAACAGGTGGCGTGGAGAGGTTTGTTCTCGAAGTCGTCCCACGCGTCGAGTGTCTTGAAGGCGGCGAAATCGGCGCCGCTATAGACCGGGAAGGGAGGCGGTGAGGGGGTGGCCACGACGCCTGCGGGCGGGTCGCTGCTGATGGCGACGACGGGCACTCCCGCTTTCTCGAACGCAGCGGCACTTTCGCTGAATGCCTGCACCTGCTGGTTGCAGTGCTTGCAGGCATTTCCGAGGAAAAGGATGAGCACGTGAGGCTTGCCGCGCAGGCTCTCGCCGGTGACCGGTTGGCCTTCTTTTGTCAAAGCGGACCACTGCGGCGCTGGCCATGGGCTAAACTCCAGCGGGCCAAGGGTGTCGAGGGCAGGCCGCTCCCCGATGTCCTTCGTCGGGGTCGCAGGCGTGCGCCAGTCGCCCGGGCAACCGGCGGCTTCCGCCAGCGGCTTGAGGCGCAGCAGGACTGGCGTGGTGAGATCGCCATGGGTGGAGAGTTCGCGGACCGTCTTGAAGGTGGCGAGCGCATCGTCCTTCTTGCCGGCCGTCCACTGGATATGAGCCAGCAGCGCCTGCGGCTGGAGTTGCTTCTTCGACTTATCCGCAAAGGCTTTCGCAGTCTCGATGGCCTTGTCCGCATCGCCAAGCGCCTGGTGGATGAGCGCGAGGCGGTGCTCGTTCACGTCCTTGAGTTGCGGCGCGAGTTTCTTCGCCTCCTCCACACGCCCGGCGGCGAGATGGTCGCGGAGGCGCAGTTCGTTGAGTGGCGACTGGAGCTTCTCGATCTTCTTGGTGATCGGCAACATCGCTTCAGCCATCGCCTTGTTGATCTCGTCGGCGTTCTTGCCTTTGGAGCGGGCCTCGCCTTCGGCTTTGGCGGTCGCCTCGGCTCGTTCCTTCTGAAAGCCGGATTCCATCGCTTCGATTTTGGCGAGTGCCGCGCGCCCGGCTCCGGCATCGCCTTTTCCGTAGAAGGCGAGGGCGATGAGGTGTTCGCGCTTCCATTGATCCTCGAACTCCTTGCCAGGTTCCAGATACGGAGTGTCGGCGAGGCTGATGGCGGTGTCCCAGAGTTCCCAGCGCAGGATGGTCTCGGTGAGTCGGTTGCGGCCATACTGCCAGCAACTGCCGCTCTCCTCGAATTTCTGATCCGGGTTTTCCTTCACAGCCTTCGACCTCGGGATGCGCGGCATGGCGATGAGATTTTTGGAAACGGTGAGCGCTTTCTCCACCTCTCCGAGGTTGTTGTAGTTCCGCACCAGCCACTCGCTATTGTGTGCGAAGTTGTGAATCTGGTCCGGGAAGGTGTGGCTGCGGATCATCTGCGCGTGGTCCACCCGTGCGGCGGCTTCCTGCTGCCATGCCGAGTCATGCCAGCGTTCGAGATCGGAGTAAATGTGTCCCGGCATGTGCCACATGTGCGCGATGCCGGGAGCGGACGGACCGCACATGGCGGCGGCGTGCAGCGCCTGCGCGGGGCGTTCGTGATCCCAGAGGTGGATGAGATAGTGATGCGCGGGATGCTTCGGATTCTTCGCCAGCACCTGCTGCGCCAGCGCGTCTATCGCCAGCGGGCTGG
>JANOZA010000291.1:0-3542 GCA_031429155.1 Verrucomicrobiota bacterium
CCAGTCGCTGTCGAGGATGACCCAGTTGACCTGGCATTTGTCCGCGTTCGTCTCCCATCGGTCGGTCTTGGAGGTATTGAAGCGGACGAAGCGGGTGGAGCCGGCGGGGTTGTAGGGATCGAGCAGGGCGGTGATGGGGCGCTCGTCTTTGAAATGCCGGGTGATGGCGGAGGTGATCTTCTCGGCGGCGGTGTCGGCGAGGACTTTGTATTTCAACTGCGCGGGGTAGGTGCCGCCTTTGCAGTGGAGGTAGGTGTCGAGCCACTGCCGGGCGATGCGCTTGAGCTGTCCGAAGAGCTGGACCTGCGGCGGTTCGTCGGGATTCCGCCATTTGTGGAGGACGAGGTGGGACGTGAGTTCGTAGAGGACCTGGGAGGGCCGGACATCGCCGGTGTGGGCGAGGTTGAGATTGGCGGGCAGGCCGATGATGCCGGAGGTTTGCGTCTCGGCGGCACCGACGATCTCCGGGGTGATCTCCATGTGGGAGTCTTCGGTGAAGGTGGCCTCCAGCCGCTCGCTGGGGAGGTCCACGCGGTAGCCGGCGACGCGGGGGAAACGGATTTCCAGGTGGTCGCGCTCCGGGCGGATAGCTTTGACCTGGATGGTTTCGCGCGGCTTCTGCACGGGGGCGTCCACGGACTGCGCGGTGAAGTCGAAGGGAATGCCGAAGACATCGGCATACTCCACGGGAAAAAGGCCCGCGTCTTCGCCGTCCTCGTTGATCTCATACGAGAGGCGGCGGAGCGCGCGCCCGAGCACCTGCTCGCAGAGGAGCTGGGTGCCGAAAGCGCGGACGCCGAGGACGTGGGTGACGTTATTGGCATCCCAGCCCTCAGTGAGCATGGCCACGGAGACCACGCAGCGGATGTGCCCGCCAAGTTGGCCGGCCTTGCCGACGGTGTTCATGACCTCGCGCAGGAGTTCCTGGTCAGTCAGGTTTTCGCCCGCGCGGGGATCGCCCGTGCGCTCGACGATGGCGCGGCGGAAGCGCTCGATCTCATCGGAGGCGAAAACACGGAACTGATCATCCAGCGCGTCTCCAGCCTCCAGTTGTTCGCTGTCGATGAGAAGCGTGTTTGGTTTGGCGAGCGGATTGCCGAACTCGTCGAAGTTTCGGAAGAGGGCGAGGCGTCCGTCCTGAAGGTCACCCTCGGTGCCGTCCGGCTTCTTCGTGCGCCAGCCGGAGATGTAGTCATAGACCAGCTTGGACGAGGCGCAATTGTTGCAGACGATGATGAAACAGGGAGGCACGGAGGTCTTGCCATCCCATTTCTTGAAGGTCTTTTCGTAATGACCGTAGAGCGCATCCAGAGCGGTCATCAACTGCGGCGGGAGCGAGAGTGGATCGAGCGAAGCACCTTTGCTGCGGCCGGACTTGGGCATCTTCTTGCCGATGTGCTTCCAGAGGTCGCGGAACATCGGCTGATCTGCGTTCGGGATATTATCGGCGACTGGAACGCGCGGGAGTTTCACGATGCCGCACTCGATGGCGTCCATGAGGGAGAAGTCGCTCATGGTCCAGTGGAACATGGTGCCCTCGCGATAGCCGGAGCCAGCGAGGAAGAAAGGCGTGGCGGAGAGGTCCATGACGCGCGGCACGCCGAGCTTGCGCTTCACGATCTCGAGGCCGCTGATCCAAAGGCGGGCGGCCTCGTTTTCCTTTTTGGCGAGGGCTTTGGCGTCCTTGAGTTCCTCGCCTTCGAGGAGGTTGCCTTTGTCATCCATGAAGTCCTCGTCCCGGGCAGGTTTCTCGCGGTAGCAGTGGTGCGCTTCGTCGTTGATGACGAAGATGTTTTTCAGGCCCATGAGGCCGGGCATGACGCGCTGGATCATCTGGCCTTCGGTCTCGGTAGTCGTGATGTCGTCGCCAGTGCGGCCTTTGAGGAGTTGTTTGCCGCCCTTGGAGATTTCGAGGCGCTCGCGGAGCTTGAAGGCGTGGTAATTGGTGATGACGATGGTGGCCTTCTTGATCTCGTCGGCGAACTCCTGCGGCACCAGTTCGCGGGTGGTATAGTAGTTCTCGGGGTCGTTCGGCTGGAGAACGCGGAGTCGGTCTTTGATGGTGAGGCCCGGGGCGACGATAAGGAAGCCGCGGGTGAACTGTTTGCTGCCTGGACGGCGCACCGCATTGATCGTCTGCCACGCGATAAGCATGGCCATGACGGTGGTCTTGCCCGCACCGGTCGCGAGCTTGAGCGCGAGGCGGCTCAGCTCGGGATTGGCCTCCTCATTGACGCGGTCGAGGTAGGCGAGGATGCGCTTTCCGGCGGCAGTGTGAGGGGCAACCTCAGCGAGCCAGATGGCCGTCTCCACGGCTTCGATCTGGCAGAAGAAGGGTCGCTGGTTGTTGAACGGGTGATGCCGCCAGTGCTCCAGAAGGCGGGCGGTTTCCGGGGTGACCTGCCATTGGCCGGGCTTCAGCGCACGCCATGTGTCCACTTGGCTGCGCACGTCATTGATGTAAGAAGTGGCGTCGTAGTTCTGCTTGTCGGATGAAAGGCCCTGACCCTCGTCCAATCCAAGTTCCGACTGTGCGGCAGCACCCTTACGCTTCTTTGGTTTTGGAATCGGCGTGATGAACTCCGCGCGGCGGCGTGAATTCTTCTTTTCCTGGGTCGGCTGCCCCGATGGATCCAGCTCCCAATGCCACTGAGGGCACTCGTAAGGCGAGTTGAGAATGGGGTGGTCAAAGAAGGGATTGGCCATGGTCAAATCAGGTTCAATCGGCGGAGGCGGAAGGTATCGGCGTGCCTGGGTCCGAAGCAGGCCTCGAAGCCGATGGTGGCGGTGGAGGTGTTCGGGCTGGTGGCTTTGGCGCGGGCGGGCATGGGCGGCGAGGCTAGCCGGGCGGGATGGTTTGGCGAGGAAAGAATGAGGGGGGGCGGGGAAAGTGATCGGTGATCGGTGATCAGTAATCGGCAATCGGTGGACGGAAGGGGAAGGATTCCGTGCAAAGCTGCTGCGGTGCTGACTTTCCGCACGAAGGAAGACGGCGGCTCCCCGGAGGGTGGAGTCATTGGGACGACGGGGCAAGAGAAGTGGGCTTGGCAGGAGCCGCGACCCGCCGGGATTGATCGGCTTCGCCGGGATGGCCTGCGACATGCGGCGAAAGAGTGATCAAATTGGAAAATTCTGTGAACTGATTTCCCGAAATTGAAGACTCTTTGGACCAAACGCTGCACTGAATCGGGGGCAGGGTGAACACTTTGGCCGGAAGAGTACTCACTTTTGGAGAAAGACTGCACTGATCCGGCCAATCAGTGAACTGTTTTCCAAAAACAGTTCACACTTTGGGCGAAACACTTCACTGTTTGCGGAAAAGAGTACGCTGTTTCGGGGAAAGAGAATACTCTTCCAGCGAAGGTGTGCAGTGTTTGCCCGGAACAGTGTACTGAATCGGGAAATGGGTGTTCTGTTTCGGGAAAAGTGAGTGCTGTTTTGCCGAAACGGTGAAGTGGTGGCCGGGACTTTGACACGGACGGGACGGGGGGCGATGGTGTCGGAGGGATTCCGTTCACAGGGGCGGTGAAGGGGTGCGGCAT
>JANOZA010000292.1:0-5841 GCA_031429155.1 Verrucomicrobiota bacterium
ATGATCCGCCAGGTTTGTGACCGGCAGCTTTTGCGGCGTGGCCGACCAGGTGCCCGCAGCCGTGTTCAGTGTGTAAATGTACGCCGCGCCGCCATAGGTGAACGGCGACACCGGATTCACGCCCCGGTGCGCGCCGATGACGAGCGTGCCGTCTTTGAGCGCCGTGCATTCCCAGCCGGTTTCCAGCGCTACGTCCGGGTCCGGCACCAGCTTTCGGTGCAGCGTCCAGGCGCCGCTGCGGCGATAAAGATAAGTGCTGCCCGCTGTGCCGCGGATGCCGCCGCGATACGGGCCATCGTTGCGCGCATTCACCGCCAGCCAGTCGCCGCTGAGCGTCACCCCGGAGCCGAAAAGAGCGTAGTTCATCGCCTCCGGCGGCGCGGGGATTCTTTGAGCGCGCGTCCATGTGCCGCCGCTGCGGGTGAAAACATAGACCGCTCCCCTTCCCGACAAACCTGTGGCGTCCGCATTGTCCGCACCCACCACGGCCGTGTCCCCATCGAGCGCCACGGAATTTCCGAAATACTCAGTCTGCGTATCGCCCAGAAGCGTCTGACCCGGGATCCACTGCGCCCCTGGCGCGCTCCGATTATAGACCAGCACCCGCCCCGCCGTCGGCGTCATGGCGGAAACCAGCAGCGTGTTTCCAGACAGCGCGATCTCCCGCCCGATCCCGCTTTGCGCCGGCTCCCCGGGATACGTGAGGTGCTGCGTCTGCTGCCATACGCCCGCCGCATTCCTCTCAAAACTCACCACGGCTCCCACCCGTGCATTGGCTCCATTACCCGCCCCGTGTTCGCCGGCGATCAGCGTATTGCCCTCCATGAGCAGATCCACTCCGAAGCGGTTTCCATTGGCCGGAGACGGAGCATTGAGCGCACCCTCCGTCACCCAGCCCGCCTGCGCGGGAGCAGCGAGGAGCAACAGACAGGCGACGGACAGAGGACAGCGGTATGAGTTCATGGTGGATCGTGGTTACGGATTATTCCTCTCCAACGGACCGGAGTTATTTCACAGTTTTTTGGGTCCGGCGACATTTTTCGATGCGCGGCCACGCCGTCCGTGCCAATTTCAAACCGGTCCGAAAATTTCAGTGAAATGTCGCGCCGCAAACGGCGAGGAATGGACAGACACCTCCATCGCTCCCTGACCATCACCATGAATCCTGATTCCATGAACCGCCGCAGCTTATCTTTCGTCCTCGCGCTTCTGCTGGTGTTCGACGCTCCCGCCCAGACCGTCAGCACCTGGACCGCGCCAACCCCGTCGTCCGTTTTCTGGAGCAACACGTCAGCCTGGAGCACGGCCCCGTTTTTTCCGCAAAATGGCCAGCCGGCCGCCGCCGATACCTATCACGCGGTCATCGGTCGCGTGGCGGGACAGACGGCGGGGCCGCGCGTTGATTTGAACCGCGTTTTGACGCTGAACCGGCTCGATTTCAGCGACGGGATCATTCGCGGGATCGTGGCGACGCCGCTGCGGCAAATCACGGTCAATGGACCTTTCAACTGGACCGGGGGAACGTTGGACGAAATTGCCGCGACGGTGGCGAACGGCGGCATGACCATCGGCCAACTGGCTGGCGCCGCGCCCACGCGCATCAGCGGGCATGTCCTGACCAATGCCGCCGGCCAAACTGCCACGCACGCCGCGCAGGCCACGGGCACGCTGCAATTCGCCGACACGAGCGAGATTCTCCAGGACCCGGGCACCTTTCAGAACAACGGCACCTTCCTCGCCACCGGCGGCGCTGGCGGCATGGACGATCTGACTCCCGGCACCGTGGCGCAGAACAAATTTGTCAATGCGGGCACCTTCCGCGGCCAAAGCGTGGGGACCTACGCCGTGGATGTGTTCTTTGAAAACACTGGCGCGGTCAGCGTGGATAGCGGCAGCCTCGCTCTCGTCCGCGGCGGCACCAGCACCGGCGGCTCTTGTAATGTCGCCGCCGATGCGACGCTGGTTTTCATGGAGCAGCACACGCTGGATACCGCGACCTCTTTTACCGGCGCGGGCACCATTGAGTTTGGCCGCCAGAGTGCGGCTCTCCCGCCGGGAGTGACGATTGCGGGCGCTTATAACTTCCCGGGTCTGACCCGCGTGAATGCGGGAAAACTGATCTTCACCGGTTCCGCCGCCACGGCCGAACTCACGGTCATCAGCGGCTCCGTCAATCTCCCGCCGGCAGCCACCCTGACAGTGAACGGCCCCCTCGTGCTGTTGGATGGCAGCCTCAACGGCGGCCGGATCGTGGCGTCCGAAGGCTCTGCGATCGGCGGCAGTTCCAGTTTCGGCAGCAGCGAATTTACGAATCCCGCGGGAAGAACCGCCCGCATTGAGGGGCCTGCATCGCTTGCAAGCAATGGCCGGGTCGTGAATGCCGGCACCTTCGAATTCGTGGACTCCGGCAGAGTGGTGATCGGCGGCGGTGCCACGGGGACCGGTTTTACAAATACCGGCACCGTGCTGCGCACCTCTGGCACCGGCACCGCCGAGATCAGAACTCCCCTCACCACCAGCGGCACCGTCGGCGTGCAAACCGGCATCATGGAAATATCCCTCAACACCTCTGCGGGGGGCACTTTCAACGTCGCCGCGGGGGCGACCCTCGTCCTGCGCGGCGGCACCGCTGATGCCGCCACCGTCTTCGCCGGAGCCGGCACCGTGGAATTCGAAGACGTCTCCGTGGCCGGAAATTTTGCCATGCCCGCCACCATGGTGGAATTCGGTTCGTCCACTTTCGGAGGTGGATTCACCACCGGCACTTTCAGTCATCTGGGCAGCACGGCTGCATTTAATGGCACCGCCAATATCACTGCGCTCACTTCGAACGTCAGCACGCTCACCGGCACACTTACCTTCAACGGGTCTGCCACGATCGGAAGCCTTAGCCAGTCCAGCAGCCGCAGCATCATCAACTTCAACGGCCCAGTCACCATTGGAAACCTCAGCCAGTCCGGCGGCAGCAGCATCATTGCCTTCAATGTTTCGACGACCATCAATTCGCCCGTCACGAAGTCCGGCGGCACTCTCAATGTGGCCCCCGGGAAGACCCTGACCCTGGCGGCGCCGTTGAGTGTCAACGCCGGTCTTTTCGGCGGCGGGGGCACGGTCCTGGCTGCCGGCGGCCTGACTTTGCCGTTGGGACATGTTGAACTCGCCGGGGCCACCACGATGCTCAATCCCGCCGGGCAGACCGCCGTGCATGCCGGCGGCGCGAACGGCGATCTGATCCTGACAAATGGATCCATCTTCGACAACCGCGGCACTTACCTCGCGCAGAACAACCGCCTCATTGATACCTTCAACACCGGCACCGGCCAAAACTTTTTCAGAAACAGCGGCACCTTCACGCGAGACACTGCCACCGGCACCTACACCGTCGAGTCTGATTTCGAAAACACCGGCACAGTGAATGTGACCACCGGACGCCTCACCTTCGCCTCCACTTCTGCGTTCACCCAGAACTCAGGCACCTTCCGCCTCAACGGCGGCGCGGTCACCAAGTCCGGCGGCGCCATGCGCTTCAACGGCGGCACCCTCACCGGCGCGGGCACCATCACGGGTGCCGTGGACATGCAGGGCGGCACGCTCGCCCCCGGCAACGGCATCGGCACGCTCATCATCACCAGCAATGTCACGCTGAGCGCGGGCGCGACGGTAGGCGTGGAAATCGGCGGCACCACTCAGGGCACGGGGCACGACTTTCTCTCCAAAACCGGCGGCAGCGCGCTCACGCTGGCGGGAAATCTCTCCGTCACCATGGCCAACGGCTTTCAGAACAGCATCACGCCGGCACAGACATTCACGGTGCTCACGTCCAACAGCAATCTGGCCGGTGCTTTCGCCAACGTCGCCAGCGGCGCGCGTCTGCAAACCGCGGACGGACTCGGCTCCTTCATCGTCACCTACGCCGGCACGCGAAACGTCGTCCTTTCCAGCTATCAGGCCAATCCCGTCGCCCCGCCGAATGGCCGCATCACCGCCTTCAGCGTGACGCCCACGCAGGCTACCCTGACCTGGGCACCGTTCGGCACCGGCACCACGTATCAGGTGCAAACCAGCACCATCCTGAGCACCGCCGCCTCCTGGACACCGCTCGGCCCGCCCGTCACCGGCACCACCACCACGGTCACCCACCCTGGCGGCCCGCGGCGCTTCTTCCGCGTCATAGTACCGTGAGGCCGGGCGGCAACCCGTCTCCCCCCTGCAGAGGGCGGATCAGCGGACGCGACAGAATTATCTGAATTCTTGAGAGCGCCCGCGCGCAAACCACCGGGCGCGACTTGTCATTCTCTGCAGCCTGACCATCATTCCGCTCATGCCAGATGAATTAAACTACACCGCCCTCGCCGGGATGCTCGGCGAGACGATTGTCTCCACTCCCGGCGACGGCGCTCCGGTGAGGGACCGCTCCGGCACAGCGCTGCGCTACTTTGGCGACTACGAACTGGAGCACGAGATCGCACGCGGCGGCATGGGCGTGGTCTATAAAGCACGGCAGGTAACTCTGGGTCGCACGGTGGCGGTGAAGGTGCTGCGAGATACGGCGTTCGCCGGCGGGGATGAAGTGGAGCGTTTCAAGACAGAAGCCGGAGCAGCAGCCGCGCTGCGGCATCCGCACATCGTGGGCATTCACGAGATCGGCGAGCACAACGGCACGCACTTCTTCAGCATGGACTACGTACCCGGCGGCACGCTGTCGCAGATGCTGCGCGATGGCCCGCTGCCTGCGCGCAAGGCGGCGGGGCTGCTGGTGAAGATCGCTCAGGCCATTGAGCACGCGCACTCGCAGGGCGTGCTGCATCGCGACCTCAAGCCTGCGAATGTGCTGCTTGATGCAGCGGGCGAGCCGGTGGTGACGGACTTCGGTCTGGCCAAACACGCCGCGACCGACGCGGGCCTGACGGTGACGGGACAGGTGCTCGGCACCCCCGCCTACATGGCCCCGGAGCAGGCGCAGGGCCGCACCCGTGACAGCGGACCTCACACAGATGTCTATGGTCTCGGCGCGCTGCTCTATCATCTCACGTCGGGGCGCGCGCCGTTCACCGGCGATTCGCACCTCGCCGTCATCACGCAGGTCACCCACGACGAGCCGGTGAGCGTGCGGCTGTTGAATCCCTCCATCCCGCGCGATCTGGAAACCATCTGCGCCAAAGCGATGGCCAAGGAAATCCCGCGCCGTTACCGCAGCGCGCAGGAACTCGCGGAGGACGTGCAGCGGTTCCTCGACGGCAAGCCGGTGCTCGCGCGGCCCGTCGGGTCGCTGGGCAAAATGTGGCGCTGGGCGCGGCGGCATCGTGCGCTCGCGGCGGCGCTCGTCATCACGCTGCTTTCGCTGGCCACGGCGGCAGTCGTTTCGCTGCTTTCTGCGCAGCGCATGAAGACCTCGCGGGACGCGGAAGCCAAAGCCCGCAGTGCTGCGGAGGCACTCATCAAGGACATGCTCGTCGGCATGAAGAACAAACTCCAGCCGCTCAACAAAGTGGAACTCCTCGATGATGCCGCCGCCGCTGCGGAGCGCTACTTCGATTCCCTGCCGCCGCCGCTGAGTGCGCAGACGGAACAGCAGCGCGCCGCCATGCTGGAAACGCGCAGCGACGTGCTCACCGCGCGCGCGGACCTGGCCGGAGCGATCGAAAAGCAGCGCGCCTCGCAGGAGATCGTGGAGCGACTGCTGCGCGCCGATCCGAAAAACTCCGACCTGCTCAACGACGCCGCGCACGCCGCGCAGGGACTCGCCTGGCTCTACAAACGCCAGGGCCGGCCCGCCGATGCACTGCCGCTGCTCGCCCGTTCGCACGAACTCCATCAGGCACTGGCCGCCGCGCGCGAGAA
>JANOZA010000293.1:0-6058 GCA_031429155.1 Verrucomicrobiota bacterium
ATTGTCAACGCCACGGCCAATGCCTTTGGACTCAGTCGTTTTATTGAGAGGGCTAGCACAACAGCGATAACTGCCGTACCCGTTCCCAGCCATCGGTGCCAAAGTAGGAGCTGTTCATCGTCTCCGAAGTAAACGGAATCGTATGCATACATCCACCCCAACACTGCGGCGGCAATGGCACCTAATGTTCCAAACCAAAAAAGAACGGCAACAGTGCCATCCCCACGTCCGGTGATGAGGCCATACCACTGCATCAGCATCGCCGCGAGAAGGAAAGCGATCGGAAAATGAAGGACCATGAGATGGTATTTCCCGACGTATTTGATGCTCCGATGGATCACGGATTCCGCGGCGACGGGCGACTGCTTCTCCGCAGACTCTTCCCTTGCAGGTGATTCAACGACGCTGGATACGGACAGTCTTGGTGCTACTCCCGCTTCTTGCCCTTGGCCAGCAGGTGCGCCGAGTGTAAATATCACCGCTATCAGCGACATCAGGCTCAACGCCGAGAGTCGATTGGGTAATAATCGAGGGGTGATCGTCATGGAATTAGGAGCTGGAATCGAATGCGAAAAAAAAGACGGTCGGGTCTCCCCGTCCGCCTCTCATGCCTTCGGGATGAACCCAGTCGAGCAGATTATTTCGCCATCACCATTTTTCCACAATGAGGCATTTTGGCACCAAAGTAGGGATTCTGGACTTCATCCGCAGATTTCTGAAGCCAGTTGGCTCCTTTGTTGTCGAACGCCATCGGACAATGCATTTCGTGCATCATCTTCTCTTTTTTGGCAACAGGGATGGCGGCATCGCTCAACATCTTGAAATGGGTGCGCGCTTCCTCGATGGTCTTGCTGTCCGCAATAGCCTGGCAGTGTGTTGCCATCGCGCTGTCCTTGTCGTGCTTGACCATTCCGGCAGCTGCTTTTTTGGCTGCTTCCAAGTCGTCCTTGTAAAGTGCGGTCGCCACGGCCGAATAGCCTTCGAACATGTGATCCGGATGAGCCTCCTTGGTGATTGCTTCTTTAGAGTGTTCCTCTGCAATGAGGGCTGGGGTCGCATAGGCGAACGCAAGGAGGCTGATGGCAAATGTAAGTTTCGATTTCATGTTGATATTGGTTGTTTGTTGGATATGCCTGCCGTTCTTTTTTCGGTTTCTGCTTGTTGTTTTTATTATCCATCAAGCGCAGTCACAATCGCACGTTACTATCGCTCTCAAGGAGCTGCTTACAATGGGGTGTATCCCTACCACGATTGACCGGTGGAATGTGGTGGGTGTCAGCCACCCGATTTGACCTCTGTCTATGCCCGGCGGGCATGGATTGTGGCTTTTTCTGAAAGTGGTCGCTGCAAAAGTGGAAGGTCTTTCCATCGCGTTCGGCGTGGAGGGCGGTGACGGTGTCCACGGTCATGCCGCAGATGGTGCTTCGGTTCATGGTCGATTTAGTGATGCTTGTAGAAACCGACACCTTTGATGTCGTTCCAGGAAGTCGTTTGATGGCAAAGGAAGCATTGATTCACCTCGGCCTTCTCCATGTGCGCGACGCTCATCGAAATCATTTTGAAATGCATCATGTAGTGGCTCGGTGGGGCTTGATGACATTGCGAGCAAGACTGCGAGGCGGCTGAGGGGTGGCGGAAATCCGGGAGAGTCCATTTCGCGGTGGCGTGGCACTGCGCACAATCATTGCCGAACAACCCGCGGTGCCGGTCTTTGGTGGCGTGACACGTCGCGCAATTCAGCAATGCTTCCTCGGGTTGCAGAAGGGGCAGGTCGAACTGCGACGCTGCGTTGATTTCCCGGGAATGTGAGCGGGCCGATTGCGGCGATTTGGCAGCATCTTCGAGCCAGCGTTTGATTTGGGTGACATCCGCGCCAGTCTGCTGTGATTCGCGTTCGAGCTGTTTGAGGCCGATCCGTGCGAGGGCGACGTGATCCATTTTAGTCGTGCTTGCGACTTGTCCCTGATGTTCCAGATGGCAAGCGGAACATTCACCGATGTCGGCGTGAAATGCGCTCGGCTGGCGTTGCAGGACTGCGAGATTATCGGCGTGGCAGACGATGCAGTTCTTCGCCTCAACACCTTTCACCGGCGTGTGGCAGGCGGCGCAGTTGTTTGCTAGAAACTCGTGGCCCTTTGACAAGCCGCCGGGGATGACCATGTGTTGCCAAGAAGCGGGTGAGAGGATTGCAGCCAGCGTTTTATCCCGATGACGGGAGGAGAATACGAAGAAAGCGGATGCGATCACGACGAACGTGATGACCGCGAAAAGGAGTGCCTTTTTAAATTTCATGATGACCACCTCAATCCGAAGTAAATGCCCGCCCAGATGTGCAGCCCCAGCAGCACATAAAAAAGCAGGGACAGAACGATGTGCAGTTTCAGCGACCAAGCGAACCAGTGCTTGAATAACTCGTGCGAGCGCACCGCGAATTCGAGGTCCGCCACGGCCTCGGCGTTGCGGGTGACTTCGCCAGTCGGGCCACCGGGTGAAAAATCAACCCCCAAGTTCGCCATTGCAGCCAAGAGGAATGGTGCCTTCGGTGGCGCGCGCTGCTCCGGCGGGAGGTTTTCAAGCACGCCCCATGCATGATCGAGATCGCCACGCGCAGTCTGGAGCAGGACTAACTTATCCCTTACCTCCTGATTGACATAGGTGAGTAAATAGCGGACCGCATATCCGCTCACAACAACCAGCAACATCACGGCGGTCAGGGTGATGCCCAACCAGCTTTCATACTTGTGGCCGGTGTGGATGATCGCGAGGATCGGGCCGAAGATGCCCGCATAAACGTGGAGGATCATCAGCGATTCCATCGAGATATGCTTGGTGACGCGACGGTTGATCGCGGGGATGCGTTTGATAATCGGATAGGCGAGCGGGAACAGCATGAGCACGGCCCCAGCGATGCCAAACACCGCGCCCAGGCCGCTGCCTGCAAAGCGCGGCGAGCTATGAACGAGAAAGCCGAGCCAACTGAGCAGCAGGACCGTCAGGGTGCCGGTGAGGACGATGCGTTCGCGTGCTTTCATGATTTCATGCCTCCACGTTGATTTCGCCCTTCGGGATGGCCTGGCAGGCGAGAAAGATGCCGTTGGTCTTGTCGTCCGCGTCGAGCGAGTCCTCGACCGCCATCGTGACCTCGCCGGATGTCATCTTCACCTTGCACACGCCACAGGTGCCGACTCGACAGGAAAATTGGATTCCGATGCCGAGTTCCTCAGAGAGTTCGAGCACGGTCTGGCCGTCGTGAATTTTCGCCGACTTGTTATTTTTTGAAAACGTGACAAGCGGGCCCGTGGCGGTAGCGCTCGGTTTAGCCGTGGTGCCGATGGCGACTGGACTGGGCATGGGGGTGCCGAAGGCTTCGGTCTTGAGTTGGCCTGCAGGCACGCCCATTTCGGTGAGGAGCACTTTCGTGGCATCCATCATCGGGATCGGGCCGCAGAGGTGGATGCGCCGCGATGTCAGCTCGGGAACGGATTGAGCGAGAAACTCGGCAGTGAGATGTCCGCGCGGACCTTGCCAGTCGGTCCCTTCCGCACGGGTCATGGTGATGATGACGTGCAGCCTGGGATTCTCGCTCTGAAGTGCGGCGATGGTATCCGCCAGAATGTAATCCGACGGAGTGCGGCAGACATAGATAAAGAATATATCTCCCGGCCATGACCGCTCGGTAAGATAACGACTGATGCTCACCATCGGCGTGATGCCAACTCCGCCGGAGATAAGGACGATGCTGTCCGCCTCGGAGCCATCAAACGTGAATTTCCCGACCGGGCCACCCGCCTCGATGATGTCGCCGACCTTGAGCAGATCCACGATATGCCTTGATACTGCGCCGCGTGGCTCGCGCCGGACGGTGAGATCGATGTGGTCGCGCTGGTTAGGCGAGGAGGAAATGGAGTAGGAGCGGTTCATTCTCGCGCCACCGATCCAGAACGCGAGGTTGAGGAACTGACCGGGCACAAAGGTGAAAGGGAGGCAGCGATCGCCGGATGAAGGCAGCAGCCGAAACGTTTTCACGTTTGGTGTTTCCTTGATGATGCTTCCCACGCGAAGCTGCCCGCGCCAATTCGCAGTCAAGGGCGGCGCGATCGTTTCTGGAGGCAGATCGCTCATGGTGCGGACGAAGGTTTCCCTCCCGCAAGTTCCGGTGCCGATCCCGGCGGCGGTGATTTTTTATCAGCCTCAATCCTCCCGAAGAGGGCTGCGGCGCGGCGCATCTTGAAAAAATACATCGCGACCATCGCCATCGCGAAGGCGATCAGGAGCACCATGGTGAAGAGGTGAAAAACGGTGAGACCCGACTTCTGATGCCCGGCCAAGAGAGTGTTAGGTTGGAGACGCATCTCACTCTTGAACCAGGCGAGCGCGACTTCACGCGGTGCGCGGCCTTCCGCGAGCGCTTGCCGGGCGGCGATGCCGCTTTCGAGTTGTGCCGTCCCCTCCCGCAGGAGCGACGTCGCCTTGTGCATGGCCGCGTAATCGCCGGACACCGTGCCGGCGTTCAATGAATCGAGTGCCTGACCTATCAGATTACTTCCCGCATACATTCGTCCGTTCGCTTGATCCTCGACGTCCTTGCGCTGCTCGGGTGTTAACTCCGGCAGAGCCATGAGCGTCGGATAGAGTTCCTTTGGCGGTGGATTGCCCATGCCTTTCATCATCTCACCCATCTGCTCCATCATCCCGCCACCGGCGGCGGGCATTCCACCCGGCGCGGTGGGCATCCCTCCAGCCGCCGAGGCCGCACCGCCGGGATGGTGGCTGGCGTGTTCGTCAGCGGGCTGCGCGTACAGAATCGGCGCAAAGAATAGTCCGAGTGACAAGCAGAGAATGTATCGCACAGGTGGGAACATGATGCAGCGCGAAGATTTAGGGTTGGAAGCGTGCATCTTTATTTGGCTTCCCTTTCGTGTCTGGTCCTGCTGCATCGGTTCGACATTCATTTAGGCAAGCGGGGGAATCCATTGCTCATCCTCCGGGGGCTGCCGCTTCATTCATGATTTTAAAAATCGAGTCCTCCACTTCTTGAGCTACCTGCTCCAATTGCGGCGTGTTGAACATCGCCAGCAAGGTCGTTGGTTTCAACGTGGCCAGAATGGTTTTGCCGTCCTCTTCATAGATGGAGATTCGGCATGGCAGTGCGGTGGAAACGCTCATATTTTCATCGAGCACCTTCTTCGCCTGTTGCGGCTGGCAAACCTCGAAGATCAGACATTCAAGGGAGAAATCGACGCCCTTTCTAGTCATGCTATCCTTAAGGTTGTGAACCTGCATCACGCCGAAATGATTGGCTTCGACAGCAGCCTGCAAAGCTGCGGCAGTTTCGGTCACGGTTTGATCGGTGGCGAGTTTGATCAACATGGGGTTGGTATTCTGGTGAAGAGTTTGATTGACGACGTCGTGGGGTGTTCTGTTATTTCTTCATCTGATTGATCACCACGATGACCAGCAAGACGACCACGACGATGCCGATAACCGTCAAAACACCCGTTCCTCCACCCGACCATCCGTTCATCCATCCATCGTTGTTATTTATGTTGTTCATCGGATGATTGGTGTTAGCTGTTGCCAATTATTCTTTCGGTTCCTCTTTTTTCGGTTCCTCTTTTTTGTCGCAGCAGGATCCGCATTTGTCGGTTCCGCACTTGTCGCAACAGTCGCCGCCTTGGGTGCAGCAGGAGCCACAGTCCTTGGTGGATTTCATTTTCTTCTTGGGAGCGTCCTCCGCGAACACGGGAAGAGCGGTGATGAACAATGCGGTTAGTGCGATTTTTAATGTTGTTTTCATATTTGTGTTTCTGTGTTGTGTTATTTGTTATTTCGTGGTAGCGAACGGTGGGTTCGCGAAGTTATATTGGCGTCACATGTCTGGCATTCCACCGGCGGACATCGCGGCACCTGGAGCTGCCATAGGAGCTGCCATAGGAGCTGCAGCGGGGGCAGGCGCGGGTGGAGCAAATCCGGTGAGGCTTTGGCGCTGCGGGTCGGTGAGGAGCTTGCTCGCTTCGCCCACCGCATGGATAAAGGCGAGGCGCTCGTCGGCAGAGAG
>JANOZA010000294.1:0-10393 GCA_031429155.1 Verrucomicrobiota bacterium
GGTGGATACGGACGACCTTTCATAGGCGATGGAACTGACGGATATGGACGGGGTTTGGCATGCATGGGTGATGCTTTTGCCACAGAACGTCGTGATGGGCGACAAAAATGTAGCTTTGGTTGCCGTGGGGCGTCGCATTTACTGATGGATCCGGGGCACCGCTCATACAACCGCTGCCGACAGCCGTTTTCGGCAGTCGGATTGCCGGCAACGCCAACGGCGTTGTGCATCCTTAGCCCGGGGTTGCCGACGACAGGAGGCTACCCCGGGTGTGGCGTTGACGGTATCACCGAACCCCAACGGGGTTCCGTCATCTTGAGATTCAGATGACGTGTGGAGATGACAGAACCCCGTTGGGGTTCCTGTGTTTTTGGCAGGAAACCCGGGGTAGGCGCTCGTCCCTCGCGCCAACCCCGGGCTATGGAGACGGAATCCCTTTGGGATTCGCCTCAAATCAGAACCCTGTAAACGGGAACGCGACTGGAAGTCCGGCGTCGAGCAAACCAGACTTCTCCGGGCTTCGGATCAGTAGGCCCCATAAGCCGCATTCCAGAGTGTCGCCTGTTCTATACCGCTCATCAGCGGTGCCGGACCCGTGGTCACGGCGAACGGCAGGCCCTGCCGGAGTTCGATCTGCGCCAGCATGAGGTTCAGCGCGTCTGCTGGCTTTAAGCCGAGGCGTCCAAGGATTTTCTCGGCCTTCCTCAGCCGCGCCAGGGGCACGCGGGCACGAAACACGGTAGTGGTTTGACTCATGGCAGGAAGGTGTCCGAATCACGGCAGCCGTCAAGTCCGGCAGCCCCGTTGGTTTACCGGTGATGCGCCGAGCGGACGGCGGGGACCTGTTGGGTGAGGCAATGAAATGAGCCGAGTCCCCACACGAGGGCGCGGCTGTCCACGGCGATGATCTTGCGGTCGAGAAAGCACTCCTGGAGTTTGTGCAGCGCGAGTTCGTCGTGCGGGTCGTTGAAGACGGGGACGAGGACGGCTTCGTTGAAGATGTAGAAGTTCGCGTAGCTCGCGGGGAGGCGAATGCCGTCATCCAGGACGGGCCGCGGCATGGGCAGCGTGACGATGTTCAGCGGGCTGTCGTCCTCCGTGCTCATGCGGCAGAGGCGCTCGTAGTTCTCCATGAGCGGCACGTGGTTCACGTCGCTCTCGTCCTCTTCGATGACGGTGACGACGGTCTCCGTGTTGATGAAGCGCGTGATGTCATCAATGTGACCGTCAGTGTCATCGCCCACGATGCCGTCGTGCAGCCAGAGCACTTTTTCCTGGCCGAGATACTCCAGGAGATAGCGCTCGATGTCCTTCTTCGTGAGGTGCGGATTGCGGTTCTTGTTGAGCAGGCAACTCTCCGTCGTCAGCACCGTGCCGCAGCCGTTCACGTCTATGCTCCCGCCCTCCAGCACGATGCCCGCATCGTATTCCGGCACGCCGAGGAGCTTCGCCATCGCGGTGGAAATGTTGTTGTCGGGGAACGCCTCCGGGTACTTCCCGCCCCAGGCGTTATACTTCCAGGAAGTCGCCGCCACCGCACCGCTCTCGTCGTTCACCACAAAGATCGCGCCATGGTCCCGGCACCACGGATAGACGGCGGGAATGTCCGTGATAACGAGATTCTTCGCTGCCGCCTTGCTCACGTGCTGCTCCACGAACCGCCGGTCCGCCGCGTCCGTGCAGTTCAGATAGAGCGTCTCGCCTGCGGCGATGGCCTCGATCATTTGGATGAACACCGGCAGCACCTGGTCGTGGTGATCGCCGTCAGGGAATGACGTATCCTTGCGCGAAGGCCAGGACATCCAGGTGGCCTGATGCGGTTCCCATTCAGCGGGCATGCGCCAGCCGAGGTCGTGGAGAGAGGGGGAGGGGGAGGGTGGATTCATGGGGAGAAAGAATCCCCCGCCATACCCGGCCCGCGCCTTTTGCCAAGTAATCCTCACCGCCCCGTGTCTGCCGGCCGGGAGAAGTGGGAATTCAGCGGCGGGCGAGGAGCAGGAGTCGTTTCATGGTGGCGCAGAGTGGAAAGGCCCGGCGCAGAGAGCAAGGGAAGGGGATGACGCAATTAATTTTGAGGGATAGCGGCGCGGGCGGGTTGTCACCTGATGAACCGGTAAGATGCCGGCTCGAAACAAACACCAAACCAAACAACACCCCATGAATACGACACGCATCCTCCTCACGGCATTTGCCGGTCTCATCTCCGTTGGCTCGCTGGCATTCGCCGGTCCTGACACCTGGCGTCGGCCCGAGCCGTTCAAGCGGGCCGAAACTCCTGCGCAGTGCTGCGCCGGAAAATCCGCAGTCTGTCCTCCCGGCGGCACCTGCTGCGAGGTGAAGCATTCCATGCAGTCCGGCCCTGGCGGCCGTGGCATGACACGGACCACAAGCGTGCTTTGCAATTCCGCCTGTCCCATGCCCGCCAAAGAGCGCGGCTGCTGTAAGACCGGCTGCGTTCACTAAGCAAAGCCCTCGCGCCGTCCGGTTGCTTCACGCTACTGGACGGCGCACGCTTGTGTCCGTTATCCTCTCGCCGCCATGAACGATCCCGATCTCGACAGCCTCCTCCGCAAGTGGTCCGCGCCCGAAGATGTGCCCGCGGGCTTTCAGCGCGGCGTGTGGCAGCGCATCGAAGCGGCGAGTGCGGCGAGGCCGTTCTGGAGCCGCTGGATGGATGCGCTGTGGCGTCCGCGCCCCGCCGCTGCGGCGGTGTGCATTGCGCTGCTAACGGGAGCCGCGGGCGGGTTTTCCCACGCGGAGATGAAGCGGGCTCCGGAGACGCCGCCGGACCAAAGCAGTGCGTATGTGCAGTCCATCAATCCGTTCGATCGCGTTCATCTCAACATGCACCCGCACCAGCCGTGAAGCGGAGTCTCACACTGCTGGCTATCGTCGCTGCGGGAGTCCTCGCTTTTTGCGCCACGCGCTGGTGGCGGCTGTCTGTCCATGAACATGATGCGCCACCGCCCGCAGATCCTCTGGCGTGGGTGCAGAAAGAGTTTCACCTCTCGGATGCGGAGCTGGCGGCAGTGGAGGAAAAGCACCGGGCTTATCAGCCAAAGTGCGCGGAGATGTGCCGGCGCATTGAGGAAGCCAACGGACGTATCGCGGCTCTGCTGCAAGCCAGCCGCTCGATGACCCCGGAGCTGGAGGAGGCGATCCGCGCGGCACAGTTGCGTCAGGCGGAATGTCAGACCGCCATGCTGACGCACATTTATGAAACGGCAGCCCTCATGCCTGCGGAGGCCGCGCAGAGTTACCTGAAGACCGTCACCTCCCGCGTTTGCCGCGACGGGCAGTGCATCATGGAGGTGATGGAGGAAAAGCCGTGAGCGATTCTCCGCCGCCACCGGACGCCGATTGCGCGGCCATGCTCGCGCTCGCGGACGGGCACGATTCCGCGCTCAATGAAATCATGGCGCGCTGGCGCGGCGGGATCATAGCGTTCCTCTACCGGCTCACCGGTTGCCATGAGACGGCGCTCGATTTGACACAGGGGACGTTTGTCCGCGTCTATACGGCACGGCATCGCTACGATGCGCGCGGAAAATTCTCCACGTGGCTGTTCTCCATCGCCACCAACCTCGCGCGCAACCATGCGCGCTGGCGCTCGCGCCATCCGGAAGTGGCGCTGCCGGAGGATGACTCGCGCCTGGACTCCGCCCCCGCGCCGGACGATGCCGCCTCCTCCCGTGATCAACTTGCCGCCGTGCAGCAGGCCATCGCCGCGCTCCCCGGCGATTTACGCGAGGCGCTCGTGCTGTCCGTCTATCATGAGATGCCCCATGCGGAAATCGCCGCCATTCTCGGCTGTTCGGTGAAGGCTGTGGAACTGCGCATTTACCGCGCCCGGCAGCAACTCCGGGAGAAACTGGAGCGGCCGGCGTAATTTTTTGAGGGCAATATTCCCCCGCGGTGTATTATCATCGTCCTCAGCTTTCACAGTCATGCGTCCCACCCTTCGTTTTTCCGTCTTCTTCCTCACCTTCGCTGCGGCCCGCACGGCCTATGGCTGACCGGCCTGAGCGAATCCCGCTATCCCCCGGTCGGGGGATTCTGAAGCAGGACTGGCTGGTCAGGATGGTGGCTCGTGGAGGCTGGGCTTTGACTTTTCCATGAGCCGCGGGCTCTCCGGCGGGCACCTTGAGCATCACGGAATCGCGAGTGACGGTCATGTGGTGGATGTGCCGCTGCACCGGCACGTGGTGGACCTGGATCTGACGCGCTATGAGGTCTCACTCTCGCGGACTTTCAATGACACGTGGGACGCGGCGGTGCGGCTGCCGTATTTTATCAAAGAGCAGACGGCTTCCGTGGAATTCCCCGGTCCTATCAGCGAGGCGGACCGGCTGGCGGCCTTGCGGAATGCCTACATCCACCACCGGACGGATACCTACGAGGGATTTTCGGATATGGAAATGGCCGTCGGCTGGAGGAAGCACGATGTGTTCGGCGAGGGCAGCATCCTGCGCATCTCACTCGGCATGACGGTGCCCATCGGCAGTACGGAAGTGAATCCGTGGGTGCTGGGCGATGCGGGGGAGGTCCATAATCACATCCAGTTCGGCAACGGGACGTTCGATCCGCTGCTGGATTTCTACATCGGCATCCCGCTGGGTAAGCAGTGGGCGTGCTCGCTCTACGGCCGGGGGCGCTTTCCGTTATACGAGAACTACCACGGCTATCAGGGTTCGGTGGAGGGCACGCTGATTCCGCGAGTGACCTGGCTGCCAAACAAGAAGCTGTCGGTGTCCGCAGGCGTGTCTGCGAACTACTACGGCTACAGCTATTGGTCCGGCGAGCGCGACGAGAACTCGGGGCAGTTCACGTTGAATGCCACTGTCAGTGCCGGCCTGAAACTGGGCGATAAGGTGACGGGCAGCATCGGGGTGCTGCTGCCACTTTACACGAAGTCGTGGAGTGAGGAGGACGCTCTGGAGCCGGCACCGGTGTTCACGCTCTCGCTGGCACGGCAGTTTTGATCTGCCGGGAGCTTTTGCATTGCGCCCCCGCGGGCTGCCGACTATCCGCGCCGCATGGAGGAGGAAGAAGGCGTCATCAATCTGCAGGAAGAGCTAACCGCGGCGATGCACGACGGGGAGACGGAGCGGGCGCGCACTTTGCTGCCGGACATTCACCCGGCGGAACTCGCGGCGGCCTACGAGGCGCTGCCGGAAGAGGAGCGCGCGGCGTTGCTGGCGCTGATTTCTGCGGAGGCGCTGCCGGCGTTTCTCCAGCAACTCCCGCTGGCCGATGCGGTGATGATTCTCGGGGAAATGAAGGACGCGCCGCTCGCGGCAGCGCTCGACGAGATCCCGGACGACGTGCTCGTGGACTTGCTCCAGGAGATGCCTGTCTCTCAGCGGGGGCACACGTTTCACCTCCTCTCAGACGCCCGGCACCGTGCCGCGCGTGAGCTTTTACACTACCCTGAGGACACGGCCGGCGGGCGAATGACGACGGCCTTCGCCACCGTGGTGGAGGACATGACGGCGCGGGAGGCCATCGGCGCGCTGCGCAAGGTGGCCGATGAGGCGGAAATGCTCGCGCGCATCTACGTCGTGGATCACGAAGGGCTCATCCTCGGCAAGGTCCGTCTGCGCGACCTCACGTTTGCGCCGCCGGAGCAGTTGATCGCGGACCTCAATGACGGCGACACCCGCGCGGTGCTCGCCTCCGCCGACCAGGAAAAGGCCGTGCGCATGATGTCGAAATACGACATGCTGGCGCTCCCGGTGGTGGATGACGACGGACGGATGCTGGGCATCATCACGCCGGATGACGCGCTGGACATTCAAGAGGAGGAAAACACGGAAGACCTGGAGCGCCAAAGCGGCATCGCCGGCGACACGGCGGATGAGTCTTATCTCAACACGCCCGTGCTCCGTCAGGTGCGCCGCCGTCTTGGCTGGATCGTGTCGCTCGGGTTTCTGGGACTCATCTCCGGGTGCGTCATCTATTCCTATCAGAACCAGCTCAACGCCGTTTTCGCGCTCACCATTTACATGCCGATGATCGTCGCCGCCGGCGGGAACACTGGCGGTCAGGCCGCCACGATGGTCATCCGCGCCATGTCGCTGGGGGAATTTTCACCTGCGGCCATCATGCGCGTGGCATGGAAGGAACTGCGCATCGGCCTGCTGCTGGGCACGATGCTTTCCTTCTGCATGGTGCTCCAGATTTACCTCCTTCGTCCTGCGTTCATGCAGTTGGAGGGAGATAACGTGATCCGCTTCGCCGCCACCGTCGGCATCGCGCTGCTCACACAAATCACCGCCAGCACGCTCATCGGCGCCATTCTCCCCATCGGTGCCCGCGCCCTGAAGCTCGACCCTGCGGTGATCGCCAGCCCGGCCATCACCACTATCGTGGATGCGACCGGGCTGCTGATTTATCTGAATCTCGCGCGCTGGCTGCTGCACCTGTGAGGGGACGCGGCCGGTCCTGGCATCAATTCTGGAACATGTTGCCTTTGTACTGGGCGTCCTGGAAGAACTTCGGGCTCAGGAGATAGGACCGGGGAGGGTTAGGCAGCGGGCCGTCGTCAAGCACTGGCAGGCTGCGGCCCACGGTGGCGTCTTCCGGGTGGGAAGAATGGATCAGCAGGGGAGTGCCGACGCGTGTCATCGCGAAGATTTTGGCAGCGGACTTCATCGGCAGGCGGATGCAGCCGTGGGTGCATGGGTAGGGTTTCACGAATCCCCAGTGCATGCCGTAGGCTGGTTTCCATTCCATCCAGTAAGGCATCGGGTAGCCGGCATCCGGCTGGCTGACCCGGCGCTTGGTGGCGTTTTTATACGTGATCCGGTAGTTACCCTGGCCGGTGGTTCCACCTGTGCCCACGGAGCATGGAGTGGCGAGCAGCACCTTGCCATTTTCGACCACATAGACGCGCTGGGCACTGGTGGATACCTTGACCACCACGGCAGCGGGATTATGAGGGCGGTAGGCCGGTGGATCAAAGCTGTCCGCGGTGCCGTTCCGGGCAGCGGAAGGGCGCGCACCGGAGGTGCTGCAACTGGTGAAACTCAAGCAACCTGCCAGCATCAGAGCTGCGGCAGCAAAGCGGGAAAAAAGCGGGGCGATATTCATAGGCCGCGCCGGTAACACACCCAAAGCGCGGGCTCCACCGGTTTTTCGTCGCGTACGGCGACGCCGCTGCATTGCGTCGGCGAGACCGGGCGCCCGGCTCACCATGGATTGAAGCGCAATCCGAAGAGCACGAGCACACTCAGGACGAGTGCTGCGATCGCTGGCAGGAAGCACGGGTCGTAGTGGTCCGCAGTCTGTGGTTTCTTTTCGAGGACGACGACCTTTTTCATCTCATCAATGCGGAGGAAGACGGCTTGCAGCGCCTCGGGGGTGGCGGCGTTGAAGACTTCGCCGCCGGTCGCGCGGACGATGCCGGTGAGCGCGGGTTCGATCTTCTCGCTGGTCATCATGATGCCGAAGACGGTGATGTTTTGCGCCTGCAACGCGGCGATGATCGGGCCATCCTGCGGTGTCTTGATGCCAGGGCTTTCGCCGTCGGTGATGAGGATGATCATGCGGTCGCCGTGCGGTCGTTCCGCGAGGTAATCGCCGGCACCGGTGAGCGCTTTGCCAATGAATGTGTTGCCCCAGAGCGCGTCGGGAAGTCCGTGGCGACCCATGGATGGCGGGTCGAGTTTTGGATAATCTGGCTGGATAAAGAGCTGCGCGAGCAGCACGGGGGGCAGGTAATTTGCGCACAACACAAAGAAGCGCAGCAAGCGCCCGCGCCGCTGTCAGCCATGATCGAAGGGCAGCGCGATCGGCTGCCCGCGCCGGACCCATTCCCAAGAGGCGAGGATTAGCGGGATAACCAGCAGCCCTAGCCATTGCAAATGGAGAAAGATCATGCGGCGGCCTCCGGATTTGGCGTTTCGACGGTGTAGGGAGAAAGGACCGCGACGATCTTCGCGACACGCCCGCGGAGCCCGGCGACGAATTACTGCGCGCTCTGCGGACTCGCGGGAGTGGGTGAATTGGTGGTGGTGAACATAAAATGGAAAGTAGTTTTCGGGAAGGTTTAGCGGGCGGTGCGCAGCCACTTTTCGGCGAGGCTGCGGAGGTCGGTTTCGGACATCGTGACTGCGCTGGTGCCGAAGCAGGATTGCTGCCCGCGCTGGATGTCCTGCTGGAGTTCCTGTTGCTCCGGTTCGGCGGGCTTCACGAGCGGGCTCGCGCGCAGGCGGCGCAGCAGCGCGACGATCGCGAAGCCGTCCACTTCGCCGGGCATTCTCAATGCGTTGGCCGCGGCAGTGCCCTGGTCACCGGCACCGGTGCCGTGTTTCAAGAAGGCGAAGATCCAGCCCGCGAGGGCGAGCAACGGCGCACCAATCCCGAGCCACAGCCTGAAGTGGGAATTGCCTTCTGCTGCCACGCCTCCCGCCGCAGCGCTGCGACCGATTGTCACCGACGGCTGCGACAATGTGACGGCGTTCATATCCTCGTAGGAATGGTAAATGGCGGTGACGTCCTTCGCTTTCGCTGGCGGAAGCGGAAGCGTGGTCCCTCCCTCCTTCGCGCGAATCGGATCGCCATCGAGCGTGAGCGCGCGCGAGCCGTCGGGGTGTCCGGCCAGCCAGTTGTTGATCATGGCCAGCGCTCCTGCATAACCGGCGCGAACCATCTCCAGCGTTTGCGTTTCGTCGCGCTGAGTGAGCCCGGCTTTTTGCACGTCCATCTTGCGCCAGCGTTCGGCGAGGTTGGTGTTCATGCGGGAGAGGATGAGGAAGAAAAGAGGCTCATCCATTTTCTCCAGCGGTCCGAAAACCTTCTCGATGTGCGCGGCTCGATACGCCTCCGCATCGCTGTAGGCGACGTCGAACGCGGCGACCACTTTCTCGTAGTCCTTCGGCGCGATACCGGCTTGGCGGAAAAGCGCCATCATGCGCGCGAGGCTCGCCACGTTTTTCTCCATCATGATCGGCGTGACGGGAATCCGCGCATCTTCGGCCAGCTCGTATTTTCTGCGCAACTCCTCGGGGAGCTGCGGGTTGTGCGACTTCGCCCAGACGGTGAGAAAGTCCTCCGCTAGCGCGACACCCGCTTCGGGATTGAGTTTGCCGATCTCGACGATGCGGTCGGCGGCCGGGTCGAAATTCGCACCAACGAGGATGGTTTTGGAAATGGTCGCATCGAGCCGCTCGGGCACGCCCTGCGGCAGCGCAGCCTCCCATTTCCCGGAGGGGGCGGTCGGGAGCAGTTCCTCGCCTGCGACGAACCGCTCCTTGTTGTTAGCGGTGCTGGTCGTTTGCGTGAAGGTGTTCTCCGCCTCGCTGATCCAGAATTCGGCCATCATTTGCGAGAGCTGATTCCACGGCTGCGCGGCAAGGTCAGCGTTGTCGGCGAGCAGGTTTGCGACGGCCGCCTGCGCCTTGAGATTCTCCGTGCGCAGAGGCACTTCGCTGCGGGATTCGTTCTGGAGTTTGCCTCCAAGCGCGGTGAGCAGGCGAACGGCACCGTCGGGACCGGCGGAACGACGGGCGGCGTTTCGGCTGCCGGCGCTGGGGCGGCGGGTGCTGGGGCGGCGGGTGCTGGCGCCGCCGGTTCCTGCGCCTGCGCAGTAGTGAGGAACGGAAGGACGCAGGCAACTGCGGCAAGGTGATGGCGGAAAAGTTTCATGGACACTTGGAATCGGGGTGTTGCGTTAGGAGCCATCGGTTTTGAGTTTCTCGAACTCCTGAAAGGCATCACGCCCGTCCTCCTTCTTCCTGGGGCCGGGTTTTCCGGGCGGGCCTCCGAGCGCGGCGGCGGCGGCTTTTCCTTTGCCGTCATGAGGGCCGGTGTTCGCCTTCATCAGCAGCGCGGCTTCGAGGTTTTGCAGCTTCGCGGCGTTGATGCCGGTGACGCCGTTCACCGCCTGGATGGTTCCCGCTGCGGAGATCACGGGCTGAACGACGGGCTTCACGGGCGAGGGCGCCGCGTGGGCTTCGGCTTTGATGCCGTCGATTTTGTTAACGTTTTGCGCTGCTTCCTTGATGCCTGATTTCACGTTCTTGATCTCCGTCACCGCGTCTTCCTTCACGCCATTCACACCCTGGATGGCGTCAGGTGCGATGGCTTTTTCCTGCGCGATGGCGAGGCCGGCGAGACAGAGCCAGACGGGGATTCCAGTGAGAGGGTGTTTCTCAATCTCAACTCGTTGATTTTGAATAAGTTGGAGGCGGAGGCGGGAATCGAACCCGCGAATGGAAGTTTTGCAGACTTCTGCCTTACCACTTGGCTACTCCGCCGTCTATTAGCGCTTCAGACTAGGGACGGGGACGGGGCTGTCAACGGGCGAGCAGGGGGGAATTGCTGGCGGCGCGCGAAAAGACTCGAAGAGCGCGGCGGTCTGGATAAGGATCGACAACAAGTAGATGAGTTT